>JAJQES010000383.1 GCA_021201565.1 Tannerellaceae bacterium | reverse complement strand
GTATTCATCATTATATTAGGGTTCTTTTGAAAATCGCATATTGGCAAAATAGTAAGTGATTTCCAGCGAAGGATCTTCCTCCCAGGGAGTCCCCAACCAGGGTTCTCCCCCGATGTTACAGACCACAATCCGGGTGTGCTTGTCATCCGCATTGGACAGATCTACCGAAAATTCATACCATTTTCCCAGGCTGCTGTCCGGAATGGTGGCTGCCGGATAGGGCAGATCCCATTCTTCCTGTCCGTAGATGCTGTTTGCCGGATAAGCCCAGAGATAGTTCATCATGCGGAACCAGAAACCCTGGTAGCGGGAGAAACTCCCCGGGAACCTGTCTTTGCCCGGTGCATAGGCCAGGATCTTAAGATAGGGATATTCGGGGGTGTTATAGCGGTATTCTGCCGGAAGAGCAAAGACAAAAGAGGAACTCTGTCCTGAGACGGTCATTTTATAGACCTCATTTAACGTCACTCCTGCCGGGGCAGCCGGAGCATCTGCGGGATCATATTCCCAGGTCATGGCCCAGTTTCCGTCCTGTGTGCGACCTTCCACGTAGTAATTGTGGGGAATCAGGGCTTCATCGGGCAGCTGAACCAGTTCTACTACAGTTCCTACGTAAGGAGCAAACAGTTCATCCAGTCCCATGGAGTTGGGAATATAGGTTATTTTTTTTAATCTGTCCTGCTTCCAGCAGATCCCTGAGAGCATCGGTATCACTTACAGGAGCTACATTACGCATAAAGGGCTGTATTTTACCACCGCCTACGGTTGTGCTTACGTTGCTGTAAGTAAGGGTTTCCACCTCAAAGAGATTTCCACCTGTAAGGTCCAGTTCTTCCAGATCACCGAAATAGAACACATCCTGTAAAGAAGAGGCGCTCACCGGATAAGTCAGTTTGGTAATCCCTGCTGTTGCTCCGAAAGTAAAGTCTGTAATCCCGTTAGCAGTAAGGATATTCTGTTCTGAAGGGATGAAAGTGCCTGTTTCGCTGGGAACATTGATTGTTATTTCACCTTCAAATTCTACTTCATCCAGGATTTCTTCATCTCCTACGATCGGAATAACAGTATAAGTTACTTTGACAGGATAACTAGTATCTGAAGCCAGGTTTGATACAAAGAAACGGGGGTTTTCTCCCTCTTCTATTTCTCCTGTCTTTACATCTCCGTCTTTGTCTGTGTATTCATACTTTAAACTAATATAATTCAATAATACCGAACTCAGTCCATTGGGCCATTCTACTACTGCTGAAGAGGGAGAGAGTGTAATCCTCGGAGAAGGTACTACCAAAGCCTGACGGTCATCCTCACTGAAAGGAATCAGGGCAATCTCCTGAGGTACCGATTCATTGCCGTACTCATCCAGAGTATAAATATAAAAACGATACAGTTTAGTCTGATCAAGTCCGGTTATATTTACCCAGGAAACTAATCCGTCAATCTCTTTTACAATATCGTCATATTTTATGACAGTCTTTTTGGCTTTTCCCATTTTTATCTCCCCAGAAGGGATACGTCCTGCTTTGAGAAGATCAATCTCCACACGCTGGTAACCGATATGACCGATTACCGTATCGTATTTGGCCGGATAAACATCCTCCCCGTAGTATTTCTCTAAGTTATCATACATCCCGTCGCATGAGAACAGCAATACTACCCATAGTATCAATGAAAATGATATATATTTCATAAATCTCTTGTTCTTCATTTTAAACACCTTTAATTCGTTGCTTTTCTACCATATAGTGTGATCTCAGAGAGACAGTTGGCATCCTCAAGCGTATAATTTCCACTGAATCCTTTGACTGCCTCGTAGCGGAACCAGCGTGTCTTTTTGGTATACTGGGGATCATCCGGATAGAAATAAGCCATATCACCGGCTTCCCCTAACTTGACAAACTCAATCTCACTAATGCCGACCGGAACCTCGATCGTATGCTCGTTGATGGCCTCACTCCAGCCGTCCAGCTCATCATTCCAGATGTAAAGACGGAAGATACCTACATTTTCAGACTGATAGTATTGTCCGCGCTCCACATTGGCCAGTCCACCCGAGTGTCTCTGTACGGTTATAATCCGGCTCAGCTCGTAGTAGTCACCCAGGTCTATGATAAAGTTCCACGGCATATTCCCGTCCGAACTGTTACCGGTACGCCCGCGGCTGTCCGTATGCATGAAGTTCAGGTTATCCCCCCCCGGTCGATGATATCATCGATCACATACCGGTTACGGCCTTCTTTGGCATCTCCGAAACACATCGGAACACCTCCGATGGAATCATTCGGATTTGGAAGTTCCCAAAGCTCTTTAGGGATTTTGATATCTTCCAGCAGATAGATGGTTCCTTTATCCACAAAGTCCGTGATATTTCCATACATGTCCTCTACCCGTACCCGGACATGAACAGGATCCGTATTGGAGAGTTCCAGGTCGTTTACAAACCGGCGGTCTTCTTCCAGGTTGGAGGAAAAGACAGCTAACAGGTTATGGCTCTCCCCGTTCTGGGTGTAATCGAAATCTACATATACATTCACATTCTGTTCCAGTTCATTGACCCAGTCAAGGAAGAAAGAACTGAATCCGGGTTTTACCTCGATCGAGTTCAGTACCCGTGTGTAAGCAGGCTCCAGGGGATTTACGGTCACCGGATAGGCAGCCGAACGCTCACCGGCCCGGTTTACTGCATACAGCTTGACGGTATATTCATTCATATCCGGAAAACCATAGACATCAAGTGAGTCCACAAAATAAGAGGAAGTGAACATAAAGGTCTTATTCTGTTTATTGGTATACTCGGCTTCGATCTGCAGCAGGTCTTCATCATCGGGAATATCATAGAAGAAACGGGCTCCGCCGTAAAGGGGTTGATAGGTGACATTGCTGACCGTACCGGGTACTCCCCCGTTTCTCTCCGGCTCGTAACGTCCTTCTTCCTTACAGGCACCTATCCCCGTCAGAAGGATAGCTGCTATAAATAATAGTATGTATTTACTCTGTTTCATTTTCTTACATCATTAAGAGATTATTAATTACCATCCCGGATTCTGGATCAGACGTCCGTTTGTATTTAACTCTTCGAGCTGGATAGGCCATAGACAGTCCGTGATTGTAAAGCGCCTTGTCTGTTTGGGCTCCAGGGTAAAGAAAGTCTGGGCAGTTGCTCCATCGTGTTTCCATCCCCAGATAGGACTTGAGAATTCCCGTACGGCGCGTTTATGCCGTTGCATATCCCAGAAACGGATTCCTTCAAAAGCAAGTTCAATGGATCTTTCCTGCAGGATAATATCCCGCATCCCTTCCTTAGTAGTATGTTTATTAACTGTTTTAGCCAGGGATGCGTCTCTCCAAACTTCCTGCACTTCCGGCACGCCGGCTCTCCTGCGTACTTTATTGATATATTCATACACCTCTTCGGTTGGTCCGTAATATTCATTAAGAGCCTCTGCATACATCAGGTACAGATCAGCCAGGCGGATAAGTGGATACGGATATTTAATGGTACGTTGCCAGGCTCCGGAAGTTGATTCCGGGTGAACAAATTTCTTAAGACCGATTCCTGTCGGGAAATAGTCAGTGGTATGGGTAGAAGAGTTAAATCCACCGTCACGTCCCTGATACATCATTGTATTAATCCGTACAGAGTGAGTCCTCCAGTATCCTCCAGTAATTGCCATATTGGCATAGAAACGGGGTTCTCTATCCATATACATCTGAAGCGTTTCCGAACCCGGCTGCATAATTCCGTACAGTTCTTTATACTCAGGATCTGCCTGTCCCGGCGTGGTGATCAGATCATACATCCTGTCCTGGTCAAAAGTGACATCTTCGTCTATCGGAAGACCGTTCTTGGTATAGAAACGCTCCAGCATCTGATAAGATGCACCAAGCCACTGCCACGAATAACCAGCGGTATTTGTTTCTCCGTCGCCGTATCCTTCCGGTAAACGCATATTAGTAGAATGGGCAAGTTCTCCTTCATTATACAAATCAATTCCAGAAAATCCCCATACTAATTCTTTATTCCAGGGATCTACAACAACCATCCTGTTGTTATATAATATCTGCATATTCTCAGGATTCTCCTCGAAAGCATCCCGGTCATATAAATAAGGCTCTTTTTCAAACGTATAGAGTTCTTTCCCGTTTTCATGGGCAATATCGATCGCTTCTTTAATAGCCTCAGCTGCCTCTTTCCATTTTTCAGGATCTTCTGTCTGGAGGAAGAAATGCTCGCCGTTATGATCTAAAAAGTCTCCGTAATATTCCCGGTTGCCGTTAAAGAACGGACTGGCACGGAAAAACAGAACCCTGGCTTTTGCTGCTTTTGCCACAATCTGGTCCACCTGTCCCTGATTGTTTGTAGTGGCATGCTCTGTCAGGTCAGGTATTGCTTCATCCATCAGATCAAGAATATAGTCAAAACATTCTTCTACTTTCAGATGCGGAAGGAATAAATTAAGACCTTCTACTTCAGGATCAAACAATCCTTCACTGGGTATTACAATGGGGCCGTAATGTCTGACTAAGATCCAGCAGTAATAGGCTTTGAGGAATTTCACCTGGGCTTTCCACTCCCGGATTTCATTCTCCGTCATATCCTGTGCCAGGTCTATGTAGTTAAGGAAGATCTCACATTGGTTCAGCGCCCGGTACAGATGCTTGGCACCGGCACTTCCGGTCCAGAAACCTAAGATCGGATCGCCGGTAGTCTGTAAGCCATGCATAATACGTATGCCCCGTAGAGTACCTGCATCATTATTATAATCCAGACGTCCGAGGTATTCATCTCCTAAAAGCCAGGTAGTATTATGAGTATTATCTTCCCTCGGAAGATAGTTGTATACCTTTGCCAGTGCATTATAAGCATTCTCTTTTCTCGTATAGATTTCTTCCAGTGTCAGTGTATTGTCCGGCACTACATCCAGATAATCAGCACAGGAAGAAAACAAGACAATCAAAACTAATAATAATATATTTTTTTATAGTTTCATATTTTTCTTCTTTTAATAGGATTAGAAATTCAGATGAATTCCGACATTAAAACGGCGGTTGGGTGGATAACCCAAACCCTTGTTTCTCAGCTCAGGATCCCAGAGTTTGAACTTACTGAATTCTGCCAGGTTCTCCCCGCTTAAGTAGATACGGCAGCTCTGAAGGCCGACCTTCTGCCATCCCCTGGGGATTGTATAACCGAGTTCCACCTGTTTAAGACGCATAAAGCCACCGTTACGGAGCCACCAGGAAGACTGCTGGGTATTGTTGTCTATCGGCTCTGTGGAAAGACGCGGCCAGAAGGCATTTACATTCGGATTGGTTTCACTCCAGTAGTCACGCGCTACAATCTCCAGGGCGTTTCTCCTGTTAACAAACGGGGCAATCCCCTCTGTCTTCTCATTTCCATAGGTAACACTGGGATTAATAAAGAAAGCCACCTGTGCATTTCCCTGGAAGAAGAACGAAAAATCCCAGTCTTTGTATCCGGCAGAAAGTCCGAATCCGTACTGGATCCTGGGAACGGTAGGATATCCCATGGCAACACGGTCATTGCTGTTGATCACACCATCCC
>JAJQES010000017.1 GCA_021201565.1 Tannerellaceae bacterium | reverse complement strand
GTGTATTGTAAAGGCGTGATATAAATGGTCGGATATCTGATATAAACAGGAAAAAGGGTAAAAAGAGATATATTTGTTTTCAGAATTCAGAAACAAAAAAACAAAGAATTATGAAACAGCTATCTTTCCTTTGGCTCTGTCTGATGATTGCTTTTTCCGGATACGGACAACTTGATACAGGGGATTACAAAACGATTGTTATTCAGAAAAAACTCAGTGAATTTCCTTTAAAGGTCGATTTATCTACTCCTATGAATTCGTATCTGTCCAGAGAATATATTATGTGGTCGGGAGAAGAACGGTTATGGTATGATATATCTACTTACCAGTTTGCCGCGGGTTTTGATCCGGATGCTCCCAATAGGGAAGTGAGCCCTGAGACTCAGGAAGCTATTTTAAACTACGTCGTAGAAGAAATGGTTATTTATAAAGATTCGGCTGCTGCTGTCCTGACCTATGATCCGGCTGAGTCCGAATACCGTATTAATTTATCCAGACTGGAAGATGGGATATGGGTAAATATGGGACTGGATTTTCGTAGGACGCTGGAAGCCTGCCGGGAGCGTTTGCCTTTTTTCCTTGAAACAGGTTATTCCCGTATTCCGGTAATAGCCCGGGTGAAACAAAAACCCGCAGATGTAGGGGTATTTGTGGAATATATACAGAAAAATGGCCAGTCGCCTGTTGAGTTTGTGTTAGGGGCACTGGCTGAAAAGAAGATTGTCATTTATGGGGAATACCATCGAAGAAAGGTTTCCTGGGATCTGCTCAGAGAGGTGATCCGTGATCCCCGTTTTATAGAAACCACCGGAACTGTTTTTATGGAAGAACCGTCACACATGCAACCGGTCATGGACCAATTTATGGCAGGACACACTATGGATCCGGAATTAATTTTACAGATATTCCGGGAAACGCAGCCACAAGGCTGGTGGGACAGAGGGGAGTTTGAGTTTCTGACGGATCTCTGGGAACTGAACAGTAAACTGCCGGCGGATCAAAAGATACAGGTAAAATTAGCCGACTTCCAGCTCCCTTACAGCCGTTTTCAGACTAAGGAGGAGAAGGACGCCTTTCCTGATATGGACCGCAACCTGCACATGGCGGATGTGATCGAACAACATGTAAAGGCAACTACCGGTACACGCAACCATCTGTTTATTGTCGGATGTGGGCACGCCTATAAGTCCCATGTACCGGGGTTTGCCTCTACACCACGCGGGCAGAAAGTGGAGTTGACGGCCGGAGCCCAATTGGTGGAACGTTTTTCGGATGACGAAGTGTTTACCATTTTCCAGCATGTAGTAACCAGCGATAATAATGGAAGAAGTAAAAAATTGATCCGGCATGGCTTTTTTGACCGTGCATTTGAACTCGCGGGTAATCAGCCGGTCGCGTTTAATCTGAAAGGAAGCCCGTTTGGAGCAGAACCATTTGATGGAGTAGGAGATGGCGTATTGTATGATCCGAGGGCAGGTTCGTTTGCAGATAACTATGACGGCTACATCTTTCTCCAGCCTCTGAAAGAAGAAGAAAGTGATTATGTATTGCTGGACATTTTTACCAACGAGTTTGTAGAAGAGATAAAAAGACGCGCGGCTTATTTCGGAATGGCTCCGGATAGCAGGTATTGGTTTGGTTTACAGGTGCAGGAGATGACCCCTGAAACCATAAAATCCCTATGGGATAGTAACCGGGGAAAAAAACGGTATCCGGCAGAATTGTTTGAGTGGTCTAAGGAATAAATAATCACTTTATTATCCCTGATATATTTATGAGGCCCTGTTTCCTGAAATAAAAGGCCTGTAATCAAGGCACGGAATTTAATCCGTGCCTTGATTTATACTCCAATTCCGGTGGTCTATTCTTTCTGTTTTTCCCAATACTGCTCCAAACGGTCCGCCTCTTCAGCAGTAATATGGATGACTGAGCCATGTTTGGGCGAAATAAAGTTGATCGCTTTCATGACTCCTTCATTAAAATGGCCCAGATGTTCAAAATGAACAAAATCACTTGTTTCCGCAAAACCAAAATTGTGTGGGTGGATACTGAAAATGTCATACATCAGCACCCATTTATCCTCACCGATCCGTTTCCAGACATTGGGCGCTTCACATGCTTTCGGCTCGAAGTCCACCCATTGCGGCTGGTAATGATAGCCGGAATGGATGCTGTCTGATACCGCCATCTTAATTCCACTCTTACCTTCCTGTGCTACGTATGTCATAAAATAACGGCCATCCGGCATCGGGGCAATATCCGCATCTAAGATCTGAATTTCCGGATCCGGATAGTCGAATAAAATTTGGGGTGTGGAAATCAACTGCGTATAGTCATCATCCGTATAAGCATAATAGAGTTTCGTTTTTCCGTTTCCGGTCCGCATGGTAAAATAAAGCATCATTTTCCCCTCCACCGGGTCATACGCCGTCTGCGGTGCCCAGGCACAACCAATGTCCGCAAATTCCGGAAACACCTCATGAATCCGCACATTACTGCGTGTCCAATTGATCAGGTCAAACGATTTCATCAATACAAACCCGTGATTATTCCCCCAACCATATTCTTTTTCGTCCCGGTCCCAGCGGGTCGTACGGTATCCTTTCTCTTTACCAAAAATATGCAGGTCTGTCATCGCAATATAAAACGCACCATCCGGTCCCCGGTAAATATGCGGGTCCCGGATGCCTTTCTGATCGGCGATCGTATCCCCTTCGATGACCGGTTGCCCGTCATTCACTGCCGTAAACGTGTACCCGTCCCGGCTCGTAGCCATGAACAAACTGTGTGTAGGATCACTGAAAAATACAAACAAATACGCCCCCATATCCTTTTCTGTGGGAACCTGTGCTGTCAATGTGCCTGCCAGAAAGAGACAGGTGAGAAAGGTTACTAATTTTTGATTCATAAGTGGTAAATTTAAAAATTATTCATTTAGTTTTTGCACATATGTAGGAAGTTCTTTGTAGAATATCCTTGTTCCGGTTGAAATATGTAATTTATTCTAAACTATATCATTCTTAATTACGGAATATACCGTTCCCCGACAACCAGTTTATCCCCCGAATCATCCACTTCAAAAAAGTGGGGTACCCGGTGGTAGCGGCCGTCGGGCATCTCCTGGTGCTTGTGGAGGGACATCAATAGTTTGCCGTCGAAGGTGCGGAACAACATTGCATGGCCGTAGTCGGGTGGGGTGATGGGATCCGGCTCATGAATCCACGGGCCGTCCAGCGTACCGCTTTCCGAATAAGCGACCCCCTGCGTATATACATTGTAGATCCAGCTCGTCCACAACATACCCAACCGGCCGGTCTGCGTACGGAACAACCAGGGGCCATCCGTTACCTTGTTAGGCACATCCTCACCCCGTTCGTTTTTCTCCCGGCTCCAGGGCGAATCACTGGCCCGGAACAACAGCGTGGCTTCCCCCACTGATCCGCTCAGATCCGGCTTCAGCTCAATCTTCTCCATCGTGCCGTCCAGGTTCTGCAACCATTCATAACAATAGATCATATACGGTTTGCCATCCGTGTCCACCCAGAACGTACCGTCCAGGGTCGGTTTATGGGCCGGCAGGTACATCTCATCCTCCATCGGGACATACGGGCCGTCCGGTTTGTCACTCACTAAAATATGGCTCGCCCGCCGCTCAATCACATTGCCCGCCACCGTATCAATCTTAATATCCCGGTTGGTAAACGTCCCGAAATAATAATACTTATCATTGTATGCATGCAATTCAGCCGCCCAGATCATTGGGTCCGGCCCCATCCAGGAATCCGGGTCCGTCTCCGTCACTTTATACGGCCCGTCCCACAATTGCAGGTCTTTGCTTTTCCACAGCATACCACCCGTTCCCGTCATATAATACATCTTCGTTTTCTGATCCGCCAGAATCGCCGGATCACTCAATACAATAGAATCTAAAGGAACATTCGTCCGCGGAGTCCGTGTCCGCCGGTTTCCCTGCCCGATACAGGCCACACAAAACAGCATAAGTACTGCTAAAGAAATACATGTCTTCTTCATGGTTGTTACTCTTTTTTAGGTTGAGAAATAGAATAGACAAAAATATCTTTTTTTAGTGAAAAACAAACACTAAATGATCTAAAAGGACATCCTTATCAGCTGTGCCGGATAGAATTGTTAATTTTGAGGAAATAAAAACTGTTATATGAAAAACTATATTGAAAAAACATTAGAAGAAAAGACCAACGGGTTGTCTACTGCAATCCTGTATCATCAGTGGGAATTCGACAAAATATTAATACCAAATGCCCTACAGGCCATTGCCGTTATATTCCCACATTATAGCCTTCACAACCCAGAATAAATGGGACTGTATCAAAGAACTATAAGCGTTTTCACACAGGCTTTCCGGAAGGAAAAGTAACATACCACCACTGATTAATGATCCCCCGGAAACAGTTGTTTCCGGGGGGAAGAGAGGAGGCAACCGCTTTTGGCGGTTGGGGAGCAGGTCAATCGTCGTCCGGGTCTTCCGGGGCGGGTTGTCCCTGGATGGTTTTGACCGGCAGGAGATTGTATTCAAGCTGGGTGGTGATTGCTTTCAGCAGTGTACCGGGAGTAAAGAGGATCCGGGGTTTCTTAAACAGGCGGGGATGGAAGTCTTTCTCCGTTTCTACACCCGGACTACCGGCAATCATTCGGAAATAGCCCAGATTACTCAGTTCAACAATGTTCCCTTTGGACAGATTCTCTTCCATCACATACAGCAATGCGTCCAATACTCCGGCGGTATCGCCGGGACTACCGCTTGACATACGGGTGACACTTTTGCACAACTCCTGGAAAGTAACCCTGCCGGAGGCGCGGACACGTGCATACAGCAACGTCGCGTCCTCAGGCGCCCCTTTTCGCAGGTCTTTCCCACTAACTAAATGATACTTTAAAGCCATGGTGAAATTTTTTAGATTGTTTTTTACTTGTTTTTGTTTTTGAATGAAAACTTTCAAATGGACAATGGACAAGGCACAATTAAACATTTCCCAGGAACAATCCCTAATTGACCATTGTCAACTGTCCATTGTCAATTTTTACTGAGTTACGATTTTCGTAATAAACGGATACTTTTCGTACGAGATCCGGTCCGTAATCTCCTTCAAAAGCGTACCCGCTACAAACGTGATTTTGCCCCGCCGGAACATAGAGGGATGGAAATCCTCCTCCCGTTCCACACCAGGCGCGCCTGCGGTAATCCGGAAATTACCTACGGGACCCAACTCCACAATCTCCCCTTTCAACAGATGTTGCTCCATCAGTGCCACGAGTTGGTCAATAATGATGATTACGTCCGATCCCGTGCTCATCGTCTGGCGTTCCACCTGTTTACATAACTCGCTGTAAGTGATCCGGTCATTTGTCCGGATCTGCCCGTAATAGAGCATATCGCCGGGAGCAGCCTCTTTAAGCATATCCCTTTTACGTACTACATGATATTTCAAACTCATACCGTTTTAATTTAAAAAGTGAATAACTAATTTTTTTTGGAAGCCGTCTTCCTTGTGCACAGTTCAAAGATAAGTCATTCAAAAAGGGGGAATGCGTCAATTTCC
>JAJQES010000531.1 GCA_021201565.1 Tannerellaceae bacterium | reverse complement strand
GGGGAATACCTCTACAAAAGTTGCTTTATTTGACAAAAATGGATCTTTAGTAAATTCTTTTATATATAAAGAATTTAAAAGTGATTCCCTTTTATTCCTTTTGGATGAATACAGACCGTCTTCGGGTATTTTATCTACTGTTATTAGAATTGATCCCAGCCTTCTTTCTATCCTGGAAGAACGTCTGGATTTTTTTATGATATTGGATGAACATGTCCGGTTACCTATTCAGATAGGCTATGAAACCCCTGATTCATTAGGAAAGGACCGGTTGGCTGCAGCTGTTGGTGCTTTTACGGTAATGCCCGGAAGGAATCTGTTGGTGATAGATGCCGGAACGGCTATTACGTATGAAGTCATAGAAGCTTCAGGTATATATATAGGTGGAAATATTTCTCCGGGAATGTCTACCCGTTTCAAAGCGTTGCATACGTTTACCAGTAAATTACCTCTGGTTGAAGAAACAGACGAAGTCCCTCTGATCGGATTTTCTACTACGTCTGCTTTGCAGGCAGGAGTGGTGAATGGAATCATTTTTGAAATGGATGGTTATATCAACGAATTGAAGATAAAATATCCGGATCTTTTTGTTTTTTTAACAGGCGGTCATTCTTTTTATTTTGAAAGACGGTTAAAAAACTCCATCTTTGCAAACATTAATTTAGTATTGACTGGATTAAATACAATCTTAGAGAGTAATAGAGAGTAATGTTGAAATTTAGTAGATTGATTATTGCAGGTGTTCTGATACTAAGCCAGATGTCGGTACTTGCACAAAATAATACAAACTCACCTTATACCCGTTATGGGTTTGGTGAACTGGCAGATCGCTCCTTTGGAGCCGGACGTGCGATGGGTGGTGTAGGTTTCGGTTTGCGTTCATCCAGACAGATAAACCCGATGAACCCGGCGTCATACACAAGTATTGACTCGCTAACCTTTATCTTTGATTTTGGGATAGCCGGCCAGGTTTCATGGTTTAATGACGGACTGAATTCGCAGAAGAATGTCAATGGAAATGTGGAGTATGTTGCTTTACAGTTTCCTGTTACCAAATGGATGGCATTTAGCGTAGGACTGTTGCCTTATTCGTATGTCGGCTATGATTATGGTTCTGTTACCAGTGATGATGTTACATACGTAAATCAATATTCCGGTAAAGGCGGATTAAACGATTTGTACGCCGGCGTGTCTATAGAGATATGGAAGAAGCGTCTTTCAGTGGGAGCAAATGTTGGTTATCTGTTTGGAAACATTACTCATGATAACCGGTTGACGGTCTACCCGAGCCAGTCAATTAGCGAACGATTAGAACGGAAAATAGATGTCCGGGACATCAAAATGGATTTTGGGATACAATATACCCATCCGTTAAGTAAAACTGAAAATGTAACGGTAGGTGCGGCGTTCTCTCCCTCCAGGAAGTTGAATACGGAGGCTTACACAACAACTTATCAGTTTGTAACCGGTTCTACTACTGATTATCTGATTAGTTCGGATACGGTGAAAACGAAAGGATATGATATCCCTAATTCCTATGGAATAGGGGTTTCGTATAATAAACAAGATAAATTGCTTTTGGCTGCTGACTTTTTGTATGAGGATTGGAAAAGTGCCCGTTTTGGTGGGGAGAAAGGACAATTCAAAAACCGGATACGTGTAGCAGCCGGAGGAGAATATATTCCGGATCATTTTAACCGCTCATTCTTTAAAAGAATGCGGTATCGCGCCGGGATTCACTATAGTAACTCTTATTTGAAAGTAGATGATCTGAGTTATGATGAATATGGTGCAAGTATCGGATTCGGTTTACCTTTGTTGGATAATCGCTCACTGGTCAATCTTTCATTTGAATTTGTGAAGATAAAACCAGGTGCGCGGCCTTTGATTGATGAACAATATTTTCGCTTTACCGTTAATTATACATTTAACGAGCGTTGGTTCTTTAAATTCAAAGTGGATTAGGATAAATGTAAATGTAATAAATAAAGGCAATTATGAGAATCAGAATTTTTTTATTAGCAGTCGCATGTTCTTTAGGGATCATGGACTCCTATGCACAGAAAGGTGTGGATAATGGAACTTTATATGGTTCCGGTGAAGATAGTGTTCGGTGTGTACAGAATATTAGCTTATTTATTCCTTATGCAAAAGCCAATAACTTTAAAGATGCGTATGAGTTTTGGAAAATAGTGTATGAGGAATGTCCTGCAGCAACCAAAGATATTTATTTATATGGTGTTCGTATTGTAGCCTGGCAGATTGAAAATGAAACAGATCCGGCGAAAAAAGATGCGTTGATCGATGATCTGATGGGCGTATATGACAAACGTGTACAATATTTCGGGGATGACCAGCGCTATGGTAAAGACTGGATTGTTGGCCGCAAAGCTTCGGATTATATTAAATATAAAGCAGATAAAGCTGACCCTAATTTATTGTATGGCTGGTTAAAGGATGTCGTAGATCAGTATGGTAACAATACGGATGCTATGGCTGTTTCTCTTTATATGTTTGCCTCTTATCAGATGATGGCTGCCAATGAAGAACTTAAACCTACTTATATTGCGGATTATCTGAAATCTGTTGAGATTCTTGACAAACAGATCGAAGCAGCTACAGCAGCGAATAATGAAAAAGAGCTGAATACCCTGACTTCTTACAAACAGGTTGTGGAAAGTACTTTTATAAACAGTGGAGCTGCTGATTGTGAAACTTTACAGAATATCTATGCTGATAAGGTAGAACAGAATAAGAATGATCTGCAATTCCTGCAGGAAACAATTGCTTTGCTGAGAAGAATGCGTTGCCATGAGATTGAAGCTTATTTTACTGCAGCTGAATATGCCCATAAAGTGGAGCCAACTTCTGAATCCGGAAGAGGTCTGGCAAGACAGGCTGTAAGAAAGAATGATTATGCTACTGCTATCACGTTTTTTGAAGAAGCAGCAAGTTTGGAGACTGATAATACAGTTAAAGCCGAAGATTATTATATGATTGCAATCCTGTTGTCGGACCAGAATCAATATGCCCGTGCAAAACAATATGCACTGAAAGCCATTGAAGCAAATCCGAACTATGGACAACCTTATCTGTTGATCGGTAAATTGTATGCTTCAACAGCAAATAGCGTTTTCCCGAATGACAACGTAATGAAAAAGACAGTTTATTATGCAGCTGTTGATAAATTTGAAAGAGCAAGAGCGGTTGACCCAAGTGTTGCCGGTGAAGCCAATACGCTGATCAATACATACCGGGCTTATTTCCCAACAACAGAAGAAGTATTTATGCACCCGGATCTGACAAAAGGTGAAACAATCACTATCCCGGGATGGATAAATGAGCGTACAACTGTAAGATAATATATGGTAAACTCACGTTTTCCCGGTAAAACGAATAATAAAGGCATAGCAACTGTTTTTGCAGTTGTTATGCTTCTTTTATTTTCGATAGCCTGTGCGGGTGATAAAAAGGACATAGTAGAGGTCACCTATGACCCGGAGACGACTTATACAATGAAGACAACAGATGTGTATGAGCTCATTTCCGATTCAGGTGTGGTTCGTGCCCGTATACTTGCAGAGGAGTGGTATATCTATGGGAAAGCGGAAGAACCATACTGGTATTTTCCGGAAGGTTTTTATGCAGAGAAATTTGATACTCTTTTCCAGGCCGAAGGATTTGTAAAATCCGATACGGCTTATCACTGGACAAAGAAGGCACTCTGGAAACTAGTTGGAAATGTAGAGATCTTTAATTTAAATGGCGATTCCATCGAAACATCTCTGATGTTTTGGGATCAGAATGAACATTTGTTTTATTCCGATAAATTCGTGCGTATTGTTCGTCAGGATGGTACCATCATTACCGGAATCGGATTTGAGACTACGGAGGAAATGTCTAATTATATTATTTACCAGGCGGCCGGCGAATTTCCGATGAATGAATCTGAACCGGATTCTACCGCAAGGGATTCTATGGGTACAGAGAATGTACGTCCGACTCCCAGACGCCGGGCTGTTCCGCCACCTCATAATCCGGCTTTAAATGTTCCTTCCCGCCGGGGTAATTTGTTGCAGGATAGTATCCAGTTGCAACTATTGGAACAGGAAATGCAACGGGTTGAGGAATCAATAGAAGGTCCGCTTCTCCCGGATACTGTTATAGTGCGGGAAGATCTCAGAAGAGAACTGCAAACTACGGAACTGCCTGTGGAAGATCTGAAAGAAATAGAAGAGATACCTGAAGTTGTTGAGGAATGAATACAATTACCTACATATTAATAACCTTAGCATTTTCTGCTTTTTTCTCCGGAATGGAAATTGCTTTTATCTCTTCCAATAAACTTCGTTATGAACTGGATAAAAGATCCAAAAGTTTAACCAATAAGATACTGGATATTTTCTATCGTAATCCGAACCAGTTCATTTCTACGATGTTGGTTGGTAATAATATTTCATTGGTCGTGTATGGGTTGCAAATGGCAATTTTGCTGGAACCTTATATTGCCCGTTTTGTAAGTAGTGAAGGATTAATCGTTTTTATACAGTCTATAATTTCAACTATTTTGATTCTTTTCACCGCGGAATTTTTACCTAAAACGATTTTTAAGATCAATCCGAACTTATCCCTGCATATTTTTGCTGTCCCTCTATACTTCATGTATATTCTTTTGTATCCTGTTTCCAGATTTGCCTCTCTCCTTTCTTTTGGCGTATTGCGGTTGCTGGGAGTCAAAAATCTGAATGATAATTCCGGACAGGTTTTGGGTAGAGTTGACCTGGACCATTATCTTCAGCAGAGCATAGAAGGAGGTCCTGAGAATTCGGATATGGATACCGAAGTAAAGATCCTTCAAAATGCGCTTGATTTTTCCAGTGTACGGTTGAGGGACTGCATTGTTCCCCGGACAGAAATTGTGGCTTGTGATAAAGAAACCACAGAAGTTGAATTACGGAATAAATTCATAGAAACAGGTTTATCAAAGATCCTTGTTTATAATGAAAATATTGATGATATAATAGGATATATTCATTCTTCGGAATTGTTTAAAAATCCGGAGGACTGGACACAACATATTAAGACAATCTCTATTGTGCCTGAGACCATGGCTGCCAATAAATTGATGAAAACCCTGTTGCAGGATAAGAAAAGTCTGGCTGTAGTGGTGGATGAGTTTGGGGGAACCGCAGGGATTGTGACCCTGGAAGACCTGGTAGAAGAAATTTTTGGTGAGATAGAAGATGAACATGATACCCGTTCCCATGTAGCCCGTCAGATTTCCGAACATGAATATATTCTTTCAGGCCGTCTGGAAATTGATTCATTGAATGAACAATTTAATCTGGATTTACCGGAAACGGATGATTATGTAACAATTGCAGGCTTTATTTTGCATCATTACCAGAAGTTCCCGAAGCTGAATGAAACAGTCATTATTGACAAATATGAGTTCAAAATAATTAAGGTTACTTCCACAAAAATAGAATTAGTGCGTCTACACGTATTGGAAAGTTGAAAAAAAAGAGATCAAAAGAGGTGTTAAAATCTTTTTTTTGTATCTTCGTGCCCTTAAAACTGTAAATATAAACTTAAATAAATAAGAA
>JAJQES010000179.1 GCA_021201565.1 Tannerellaceae bacterium | reverse complement strand
CGGTTCAGCAGGCCAATCAGCTGGCACAGCAACGCAACCAGCAGGTGATCGAAGCCACCCACTTGCTTAAAGCCGTCATATTGACAGGTGAAAGCGTTACAAACTTCCTGTTCCAGAAACTGGGAGTAAATATCCAGAATTTAAATATGATCCTGGACCGCCAGTTGGATTCCTATCCCAAAGTAACCGGTGGGGAACCTTATTTAGCAAGAGAAGCCAATGAGGTACTCCAGAAAGCAGTCGATTATTCCAGCAAAATGGGTGACCAGTATGTTTCTCTGGAACCTATTATCCTGGCCCTTCTGACAGTAAACAGCACAGCATCACAAATATTGAAAGATGCAGGGATAACCGAAAATGAATTACGGAAAGCCATCGAAGAACTCCGCAAAGGCAACAAAGTGACCAGCCAGTCAGCAGAAGAAACTTACGATGCGCTTGGTAAATATGCTATCAACCTGAACGAACGGGCACGCAGTGGGAAACTCGACCCGGTGATCGGGCGGGATGAAGAGATCCGCCGTGTATTGCAGATCCTGAGTCGCCGGACCAAAAACAATCCGATCCTGATCGGAGAACCGGGAGTGGGTAAAACAGCCATTGCCGAAGGGCTGGCACACCGGATTATCCGGGGTGATGTACCCGAAAACCTGAAATCCAAACTGATCTATTCCTTAGATTTGGGGGCACTAATCGCAGGTGCTAAATACAAGGGAGAATTTGAAGAACGGCTGAAAGCTGTTGTAAATGAAGTCATTCAATCCGACGGACAAATCATCCTCTTCATTGATGAGATCCATACCCTGGTGGGAGCCGGAAAAAGTGAAGGCGCTATGGACGCCGCCAACATTCTGAAACCAGCTCTGGCACGTGGGGAACTTCGTGCTATCGGTGCGACCACACTAAACGAATACCAGAAGTATTTTGAAAAAGATAAAGCACTCGAACGCCGTTTCCAGATTGTATTGGTGGAAGAGCCGGATGAACTGGACACGATCTCTATCCTGCGCGGGCTAAGAGAAAAATACGAGAACCATCACAAAATACGGATCAAAGACGATGCGATTATTGCAGCTGTACAGTTATCTACCCGGTATATAACTGACCGGTTCCTGCCGGATAAAGCCATTGACCTGATGGACGAAGCAGCAGCCCGTCTGCGTATGCAGGTAGATTCCGTTCCGGAGTCGCTGGATGAAATCACCCGGCGGATCAAACAATTAGAGATCGAACGTGAAGCGATCAAGCGGGAGAATGACCAGACGAAACTCGAACAGTTAAACAAAGAGATCGCTAACCTGAAAGAGGACGAAACAAAGCAGAAAGCCCAGTGGGAAAGCGAAAAAGAACTGGTCAACAAGATCCAGCAAAATAAGATCGATATCGAAGATATGAAATTCCAGGCCGACAAAGCCGAACGGGAAGGCGACTACGGAAAAGTAGCCGAACTCCGGTATGGAAAGATCAAAGAGAAAGAAGAAGAGATTGACCGGTTGCAGACCAAACTACAGGAGATGCAGGGAAGCGGCGGTATGATCAAAGAAGAGGTAACCTCCGATGACATTGCCGACGTAGTATCCCGCTGGACAGGTATCCCGGTTAGCAAAATGATGCAGACCGAACGGGATAAACTCCTGAAACTTGAATCCGAACTCCATACACGGGTTATCGGACAGGAAGAGGCCATCACAGCCATTTCCGATGCCGTACGCCGGAGCCGGGCCGGACTACAGGACCCAAAACGCCCGATCGGTTCTTTTATCTTCCTGGGTACTACCGGAGTAGGTAAAACAGAACTGGCGAAAGCATTGGCAGAATATCTGTTCGATGACGAAAACATGATGACCCGGATCGACATGAGTGAATACCAGGAGAAATTCAGTGCCACCCGCCTTATCGGAGCACCTCCGGGATATGTCGGATATGATGAGGGAGGCCAGCTGACCGAAGCAATCCGCCGCAAACCCTATTCAGTGGTTTTGTTTGACGAGATCGAAAAGGCACATCCGGACGTATTCAATATCCTGTTGCAGGTACTGGACGACGGCCGCCTGACTGATAACAAAGGCCGGGTAGTCAACTTCAAGAATACGATCATTATCATGACCAGTAACCTGGGTTCCTCATTGATCCGCGAAAACTTTGAAACCATTACCCCACAAAACCATGACGAGGTAATGGACAAAACAAAAGTAGAAGTCCTGGAATTGTTGAAAAAAACGATCCGTCCCGAATTCCTGAACCGCATTGACGAGATCATTATGTTCACCCCGTTGAACGAACAGGAAATCCGTAAGATCGTGAAGCTGCAATTAGATATTCTGAAAGGCATGCTGGACAAAAACGGCATCGAACTGGAGTTCACTCCCGAAGCTTTGACCTACATTGCCGAAGAAGGATACGATCCGCAATTCGGAGCCCGTCCGGTAAAACGAGTGATCCAGCGGTATGTCCTCAATGAACTATCTAAACAGTTATTAGCCGGCACAGTCAACAAAAACCATCCGATCACTATCGATATGGAAAACGGAGAGTTGGTTTTCAAAAACTAACTCTCTCCCCCTTCACTCCCTAAAGGCTGTGGAAAAACTAAATTATAAAATCGAAAAAGTTACGATTTGTAAGTTAGACAATCCCTGCAAGGGATTAAGAAATAGCCCAGGGTCGAGCGAAGCGAACACCCTGGGTTCAGGAATCACCCACAAATCCTGAACCTTGGAAAGGTTCCACTGGGATTACACAATACATGGTACAACGCTCTTCGAGGTTGAGTTCTGGTGGTGGTTTCTGACCCAGGGTAGCGCTTCGCTGAACCCTGGGCTATGGCAATATTCCTTACAGGAATAAAAATAAATCATTACTATCAATGGGTAAGTTCTTTTTTTTTATCGGAGTTTTTACACACACTCCCTAAAGGAGGAACTGGCCGGGGCTGTGGTATAGCTGTGGTATAAATATAAAGTATAGCGAACGCTGATTACACAAATAGCACAGATCTACGCAGATTTTTACATCTAATTTATTCCGGTAACCCGGGATGTACCCTCTGCGTAAGTCTGCGGCTTCTGCGTAATCAGCGTTCCCTTTAATATAGAGATAAACCATAACGGGCCAGGCCCTGCCTTATATTATGAATCTGATACATTCAGCAAAAACAAACACGGACGATATTCTAAACGACAGGAATATGAAAAATCAAAAATAAAACTTATATTTACCTCCAAATCACATACAATGAAAAGTTTATTAATTAGCATGCTGGCGGTTTTGATCGCTTTTCCTCTATCCGGACAACAGGCGTTGTGGGGAGGTGAGGATATTATTTCGCCTGAAATCCATCCGGACAACAGTGTAACTTTCCGGCTGAATGCTCCTAAAGCCACCACCGTACAACTGACAGGAGACTGCGTACCCACCCGCAAACAGGAGACACCTTTCGGAACATTCGACGTTCCCGGCACCGTCAACCTGGTAAAAAATGAAAAGGGCATCTGGGAATACACCACTCCGCCCTTGGAATCAGAGCTTTACAGTTACTCCTTTTTGGTGGACGATCTGAAAATAAACGATCCCAACAATGTATATATGATCCGCGACGTAGCATCTGTTACCAATGTGTTTATCACCGGAGGCGGACAAGGGGACCTTTATAAAGTCAACAGAGTTCCTCACGGAACCGTAGCCCGGCGCTGGTACAACAGCCCCACCCTGGGATATGACCGGCGGGTCACTATCTACACCCCTCCCGGTTATGAAGAGAGTACAGACAATTATCCGGTGCTCTATTTGTTACACGGAATGGGTGGAGATGAAGAAGCCTGGATCGCCTTAGGACGTACAGTCCAGATCCTCGACAATCTGATCGCGCAGGGAAAAGCGAAACCCATGATCGTGGTTATGACCAACGGCAATGTGGACCAGGAAGCCGCACCCGGCGAATCGTCTTTGGGATTTTATAAACCGACCATGCAACTACCCCGTACCATGCAGGGCAGTATGGAAGAAAGTTTCCCGGAAGTAATTACCTTTATTGACTCCAACTACCGGACCATCCGGACAAAATCCGGACGTGCCATTGCCGGACTCTCTATGGGTGGCTTCCACTCTCTCCATATTTCCAAACAATACCCGGATAGCTTTGATTATATCGGACTATTCTCTGCAGCCATCCGGCCGGACGAACGGGTTCAGTCTCCTATTTACGATAACTTTGAAGAGAAATTAGCCCTCCAGTTTGAAAAAAAGCCGGCCCTTTACTGGATCGCTATCGGTAAAACTGACTTCCTTTACCAGGCCAATGTAGAGTTCCGGCAATTACTGGATGAAAAAGGATACCCCTATACTTACTATGAAAATGAAGAAGGCCACATCTGGAAAAACTGGCGGATCTACCTCTCTGAGTTTGTTCCGTTGTTATTTCAATAAGGAATGAACAATCTGCCTCTGTTTTCGTTTGTATATCCATAGATAGTATAAAAAAGACAGAGATGAAATATTATATAGCACTGGTAGGTCTATTCCTGGTTTTCACTGGGTGTAACAACCGCAAACCTGATCCTTCCATGGACAGTTCTCCCATGATGAGCGGCTTTCCGGCAAGCAGTAACAATAGCGAAATAGCTATCCGTGAACTGGACGATAGTCCGGACTTACCGGTTCATGAGATCAATTATTACGGTACGTATGCAGGTACCCTTCCGGCTGCGGATGGACCGGGCATCCAGGCAACTCTTTCCTTATATGACGATAATACCTATTTGCTGAAATTCGTTTATCTTGAAAAGGAGGAAGATACCGGTTTGGAAGAACACGGGAAATATTATGTATCCGGGGATGTATTAACTTTACAGGCTAACAACCAGGAACAATATTACAGAATAACGGATAATAGCCTGATCATGCTCGATGCCGCTAAACAGGAAGTAAAAACCTCCCCCACAGAAAACTATCGCCTGGAGAAGAAGTAAGAAAAGGAATTAGTATACCCTACCGGATGAAATAATAAAAAGAATAATGATAAAGAATATATTTAATAAGAAAATAATATATTTGTCATCACAAACAACTCCAATATTTTAACATGAAAAAGAAATACGAACTACCAGAAGAGAAGGCAGGAAATCAAATGATAAATGAACCAGCCATTGAATATACCAGAAATGCTGACATGTCATTTCCTCCTCCACTAACAGAAGAAGAATTAGAAAAAGCCCTCACGACCGAACAGGTAAAAGAACATCTTCATAAACATATTCACAAACTGTTTAATCAATGAAGATTCTTTATAATGAATATACTTTAGAATATTTAGACGAGTTAATCAATATCTTATACTACAAAAATTATTTTAGTTTTGAAGAATTCGCACACGTATATGTAGAAACATTGATGGAAGAAGTAAGGACTACTATTCATCTAAAACAAAAACGAAAAGCTCCCCCGTATTTCAATAGATATGGAAAAAACCTGTATTATATATCATGTCAAAAAAATAAACATACAACATGGTATTTCTTTTTTACATATTATCCTCAAAGTGACATTTATTTCATACAGTTTATAACAAATAATCATGTAGCCGGGCATTTAGTAGAATGACCTCTAAAAGATGTTTTTATA
>JAJQES010000365.1 GCA_021201565.1 Tannerellaceae bacterium | reverse complement strand
GGTCATATATAGTAGGTTAAATATTTATTTATGTTAAAAGTAATAATTGACTACAAAATGTTTTAAACATTTATTTACTTTGTGTCCGCAAACATTCTAATCTTGAACGATAAAAACGAACGTTTTTTTTAACATCTTCTCCTCATTAAAATACAGTAATAATAAGTCCCATCTTCTTTTTTTATCAAAAAATATCTGTTTGTCTTACAAACAAATATTGGTTACCGGATTAACCGGACCAGGTTTTCACTGTGCTTTCCATAATTGAAAAAATTAATCGTTCCTTTTTTATGACCATGTAAAAAGCATTCTTTTTCGTCCTGTTAAATACCCTCACCTCATCTTATTGAACCCATCCCGGAAGGGAGATCAGATAAACTAATTCATTTTTTTATTAACCTTAAAAAAACATTGTATGGATTTAAAATTTAGACCTTTTTACTTGTTGGCCTTATTAAGTATTATCTTATGTATTCCACTTCAGGCCCAATCTGACAAAAAAACTATTTCCGGAGTTGTCTTAGATACCGAACAGGAACCGGTGATCGGAGCTACTATTGTCTTAAAAGGTACTCCCGCCGGTACTATTACCGATCTGGACGGCCGGTTTCAATTGGAAGTAACTCCCGGTGCTACATTGGTTGTCTCTTATATCGGATGTACAACACAGGAAATAAGAGTTACTCAGCAGACTGAATATAAAATCGTGCTTCAGGAAGATGCTCTTGACTTAGACGAAGTGGTGGTCATTGGATATGGTACAGCCCGGAAACGGGATCTGACCGGAGCCATTGCCTCTGTGAAAACGGAGAAACTGCAAACCGAGGCGCCCCGTTCTGTACAGGACCTTTTGCGGGGAAATGTACCCGGACTGAATATTAGCATGAACGGGAAAGCGAAAGGCGACGGTGATTTAATTATCCGTGGGAAAAGTACCCTGAGGGATAATGCCGGAGGTCCGTTACTCGTATTGGATGGTGTGATTTATGATGGAGCCCTGAGTGATCTGAATCCGAATGATATAGCATCTGTTGATGTATTGAAAGATGCCAGTTCCGCTGCTGTATATGGTGCCAAAGCAGGAAACGGAGTAGTTGTAATTATGACTCATAAAGGATCTAACAGAGGCAAACCGGTAGTAAACTTCAATGCCAGTGTGGGTTGGGAAACAATGGCCAATAAACGGAAAGTCTTAAGTCCGGAAGGATATATCCAATTCCGGCAGGATTATGAGATGGGACGGTATTCGGACGATTATTATGAACGGTACCCGGAGATTTTCACTGATCCCCGCAAATTACAGGGTGTTAACCAATTAGATTGGTATAATTATGATATGCAATCTCCTGTTACTTCTGTCTCAGAAACTGATCTGATTACCAAATGGCTTTCACGTCTTGACTTTAAAACCCCGGAAATTAATAATTATTTAGACGGCAGAATCACTAATTGGGAAGATGTAGCCTATCAGACCGGATTGCAGCAGAATTATTCCGCCAGTGTTTCCAACAGGACCGAAACAACTTCTTATTATTGGTCATTAGGCTGGCAGGACAGGGAAAGTATTTATGCCGGTGACCGCTTTACCCGTCTGAGTAGCCGTTTGAATCTGGAAACACAGATCAACCCCTATTTGTCAGTGGGGATGAACATGAACTTTGCGACACGGAATGAAGGATTTCTGACGGCAGACTGGGGACAGGTACGCCATCTCTCTCCGTATGCAGCAAATGAATTGGATGATCCGGAAAGTCCTTACCGCCGTTATCCGACAGGAGATGTCAACAGTCTCAATCCTTTGTATGATAATCTATACCGGGATCGCAAGAACCTGACTACCACCCTCAACGGAACTATTTTTGGGAAATTGACCCTTCCGTTTGGATTTGAATACCAGATGAACTTCACTCCTCATCTCAGCTGGAAAGAGTACTTTAACCATGACTCAGCTGAAAATGAGTCCTGGGCGGCTGCCGGAGGAAGTGCGGAACGTACACATGAAAAATGGTTTAACTGGCAGGTCGATAATGTATTCCGCTGGAAAAGAGAATTTGCCCGGAAACACAATGTCGAAGTTACTTTCTTAGTAAATGCGGAAAAGAATCAATACTGGAAAACGGAATCCAAAACATCCAATTTTACTCCCAGCGATATTCTGGGGTATCACAATATGGATGCCGGAACCATTCCCAGAGCCTATAGCAACGATACATACAGCACCGGCGATGCTCTGATGGGCCGTCTGTTTTATTCGTATGAAAATAAGTATATGATCACAGCCTCTATCCGCCGGGATGGCTATTCTGCATTTGGAAAAGAAAATCCGCGTGCCACGTTCCCTGCGGTAGCAGTCGGCTGGACTTTTACTTCAGAGAAGTTTGCTCAGGCAATTAATTCCTGGATGAGTTATGGGAAACTCCGTTTTTCCTGGGGACAGAACGGAAACCGTGATATTGGTATCTATGATGCATTAGCTGATCTGAACTCATCCCTGACTCCTCTGATCGATCAGAGTGGAAACTTATATTTGCTCTCCCAGATCTATGTAAGACGGATGGCTAACTATAATCTGAAATGGGAAAATACCTCTTCCTATAACATTGGACTTGACTTTGCTATTTTCAATGATATCCTTAGCGGTTCGGTTGACTTGTATAATAAACGTACAAATGACCTGTTAGTAAACCGGGCATTACCCCGCTTTACCGGTTATGAAAATGTAACGGCTAATCTGGGCCAGATTGAAAATAAGGGGATTGAAATTTTTCTGAATGCTTCTATTATGAGAGTCCGGAACTTTGAGTGGGATGCAACCGGCACGTTTTCTCTGAACAGACGGAAGATCTTAAAATTGTATGGGGATATGGTAGATGTATTGGATGAGAATGGAAATGTAATAGGGCAACGGGAAGCAGATGATACACGCAACAACTGGTTTATCGGAAAAGATCCGGACCAGATCTGGGATTATGTACGGGATGGTGTATGGCAGTTAGGAGAAGAGGAAGAAGCTGCAAAATATGGATGTGCCCCGGGTGACTTTAAATATGTTGACCAGGATGGAGATGGATATATGACCGACGAAGATAAAGTATTCCAAAAATACAAAACACCCCGCTTCCGCTGGTCATTACGGAATAACTTCCGCATCTATAATGATTTTGAATTCTCCTTTATGCTCTATTCGCTATGGGGACAACATGGTACCTTTAATGATGCGGCTAACGATGTGTTTGCCGACCGTCGCAGTAATTATGATTATCCCCGCTGGACAAAAGACAATCCAACCAATGATTATGCCCGGATTGGCTCTTATAATGTTGGAAACAATTATGTAAGCCGTTCATTTATCCGGTTGGATAACATCGCATTAACATATCGTGTGCCTAAAAAATATTTACAGAAAGCCCTTATTCAGGATATGCGCGTTACCGGAACTATCAAAAATGTGGCTGTGTTTGCACCATCGTGGAAAAATATGTGGGACCCGGAAACCGGAGAACCGTATGGGCGTAGTTTTACATTAGGAATTAATTTCACACTGTAATAAAAGGAGGAAAGAAATATGAAAAATAAACATATATGTAAGAAAAAGAATTTTGTAATTCCTTTTATCCTGTCATTAGGATTTTGTATCGGGTGTAGTGATTCCTGGCTGGAACCTAAGCCCCTGTCTATCTATACTCCGGAAAACACGTATGTAGATGCAGATGGATTGTATGCCGGCCTGACGGCGGCCGAACGGAATATGCGGCATGAGTTTTTTGGGGAAGCAGCAGCTATTCAGACCGAAATGATCCAGTCTGATATAGCTGTGGAAGGTTCGACAGATAAATCAGGTCCCCAGATTAATATGGATATTGCTCTTTTGCCGGATGCTAATCTGGACGATACGGACCGTACACGGGTAGGCTGGTATTGGAAAGAGGGATATAGTGCGATCAAATATGCAAATGTGGTGATTGCCCGTCTTGATGATGCCGAATTCAAAGATGAAGCCGAACGGAATGCTGTATTGGGAGCCGCCTATTTTCAGCGTGCCTACCGGTATTTTAAACTGACCCATCAGTTTGGAGATGTACCCTATGTTGATTGGGAAGTCACCAGTCCACGGGTAGACCTGTACACCTATGACCGGTGGAGTATTCTGGAACGGATGAAAAGAGATCTGGAGTTTGCTTATCAATGGGTACCCTGGAAGATGGACCGTGGAAGAACCACGAAAGGAGCCTGCGGAATCTTGCTGATGAAAATTTGTATCGAACTCGGTGACTATGACCAGGCTATTAAGGTGGGAAGAGAAGTGGTGGCACAACATCCGTTAATGACTGAACGTTTTACTCCCAACAGGACTAAACCCAATACCAACCTGATGCATGATCTTCATAGTATAGAAGCCAAATTAGATATGAGCAATACCGAAGGTATTATGTACGTGGTAGCTTATCCTGAAATGGAAGGTTCAGCGGAAATTAATATTATGCGTGCAACAGTTCCTTTCTGGAATAGTGCGGCCATCCGTACTCCGGACGGACGAACCGGTACATCGGAGTCAGTACATGAGGAAGATGCTTATACTGAATTGGATCTGAACAGAACCTATGGACGTGGAATCGGGCGTGTACGCACTACCTGGTATTATAGCCATGCCATCTGGGGGGAAAAAGAAAAAAATGACCTGCGGGGAATTTACAACCGCGATAGCTGGAAGCATACCAGTGACCTGAAATATAATGAAGTCAGTTTGAAGTCGGAAGGAAATCCTTATTATGGACAGAATATAGAAAAACCGGTAAATATGGCAGTAGAAGATACTATCCGTTGCTGGTATGACTGGCCGCATTATAAGACGTTTGTACCGGATCCTTTGCGGACCCGTTGGGATGGTGGACATACCCCCTGGTATATCTACCGGAGTGCTGAAGCATGGCTGTTGATGGCTGAAGCTTATTACTGGAAAGATGATCTATCTTCAGCCGCCGAAGCAATAAACCATGTTCGGGTACGTGCCGGAGCAGATCCTTTTACGGCATCAGACATAACTATCGGTGAAATCCTGAATGAACGGGCCCGTGAATTGTATTATGAAGAGGGACGTCACTCGGAGATTGTACGTATTGCCTATACATTTGCCAAAACGGGAAAACCCTGTGAAGTGTTTGGCGGACGCGTGTATAAGTTGGATAACTTCTCCGGTCCGGGTACTCCGGATGTGAAACAGGAAGGCTACAACTTCTGGTGGGATTGGGTGAATTCCCGCAACAACTTCTATAACAAAGGAGTCGCCTTTAGCCGTGCCGAATATAAGATCAGTGTACATCACGTATTGTGGCCTATCTATGCCTCCGAAATAGCCCTGAATACACAGGGTGTGATCAACCAGAATATCGGGTATCCCGGTGCTGAAAAGAATGTGACACCTTTAAAAGTTCCGGAAACAGGGACTGTGATGGGGCCTGAAGGAGTTGACCGTTAAGCCATAAAATAGTTTTTAAGAGAAAGAGATTGTTCTCAAATAAGAGTTATCTATCCATCAGGCACGGAACTAAATCCGTGCCTGATTTTATTAGTTGAAATAGGATCTTTCATTTTGTGGATAAATCCTATATGTTGTTAAAAAG
>JAJQES010000446.1 GCA_021201565.1 Tannerellaceae bacterium | reverse complement strand
ATTTTATGGTATCAAATAGCTTTACTCTTTCTCATTCATATTCCTAAACAGCATGTTTAAGACCGGTTAACCCTGAAACATCTGTTGACTAAGAGATTCGGATGAAATGTATCAAAACTTTTATTTATCAATCGGCCATAAAATTAGGAAAAGTTTTTTATCTTCGATAATTATTTTTGAAGAATTTTCCTGTAATTTCAGTTTTGAGATTAAGCCGGGAAATTATGGTGGATTTGTATTATTGCCCGGAGACCCGTATGTTATTAGAAGGACACCACTATCTCTTCGCAGTGTCACCGGGGTGTCACAGGAGTGACAGCGGCAGGACAAAGCAGTGTCACCCGCATGACACTAGAATGACAAGCCGGAGTCAAAAAAGGCTGTTCGTCTGCCTGATTCGTTAAATCTTTGATAGCCGATTGGAGGAGAGGGATTAGCCGGGCGGCAGCTGCTTCCCGGGAAAGAGTGTTGTTCCTGACCTGCCGGGCCAGATCTTTTATGAGAGAACGGATTTGATAATAGGTTTCCCGGTTCCGGATCACCGTACGACAGGCGGTTTCTCCGGAGATGACTTCTTCTTTAGTGATGGACTGGTCTAAAAATATTTGGTAAAGGTTCGCAGCTTCTTCTCCGAAGAGCGCCTGTTTTTTACGGACAGATCGATTCTCTTTGCTTTCAGCAGCTTTCTCTTGCCGGGAAGTAACAGAGAAAGATGGAAAAGCAATTCCAACCGATAATATGATAAAAAGGAAATACCGTTTCATACGACTGTAAAAGAAATAGAAAAATATTACAGGAATATGACGGAAGGATTAAAGAAATAAGAAATCAGAAGTCAAGAAATCAGAAGTCAAGAAGTTAAGAATAAAGGTTGATGAATTTCTTAACTTCTCTACTTCTTGACTTCTTAAATCTTACTTCTTCAAAAATGCCAGTTCCTGGAAGTCCTCGATGATCCAATCGGCGGTTTCATTGCCGGAGTAAGGAGTCCAGCCGGTTTTTTGGATCCATATCGTCTGGCAACCGAGGTAACGGGACGGGAGGATGTCTTTGTCATAAGAGTCACCAATCACTACTACATTTTCCGGAGAGAGTTCTAATGCATCTATCCCCAGTTGGAATATTTCGGGATTGGGTTTGCGGACACCTACTACAGCCGATTCAATGATGGTTTGGAAATATTTGTCCAACCTGAAATCCTCTAATACACTTTCTATGTTTCCATAGAAATTAGATACCAGTACAAGGGGGTATTGTCTGGCTAACCGGGAGATCAGGCCACGTGCGTTATCGGTGGCTACCCAGGCATATTCATAGCAGAATACAGCAATGGTCCGGGCAGTATCATCAAGGGGACAGTCGTCTGGTAACAGGCCTTTTTCTTCCAGATATTCTAACTGAAGGTGTATTTTAATGGCCATCATATCCAGAAAATTGAATTCCGGACGGATCAGTGGGGTCGTTGCCATAGCCCGTTCTGCATATACATAGGCTTCCCGGAAATGTGCTTTATCAATCCGCACGACTGCATCCCGGTAACCTTTCCAGATGACTTCGGCCCAATGCTCGCCGTTGCTGTCTATGGTCCCTCCGTAGTCAAAAATGATCCCTTTGACCTGTTCCTTTTTGATCATGTTCTTTTTTTTAATAAGTTCTTTTGTAAACTCCCCGCTGAAACGTTCGTGTGTTCTTACCATGTAAAAGAGCATGCTATTCAGGACAGTCAGTTCAAAAACAAAATAGAGCCAGGGCATATTTAAAAACAGGCTGATAAATAAGGCGATCACCCGTGTATTGAAAGAGAGCATATTCGTATATTTCATCAATGGTAGACTTTTGGCCCGGAAGGCTTTGCGGAACCATTCAGGAGCTTCGTCATCATAATCTTCCCGGATCACTTTCATCATTTGCTGGAATTTAGGTGACCATTTTTCCTGTTCTTTCGTGTAGTTGAGATAGAACATTTCAAAGAATTTATAAATAAAGTCTTTTTTCCAGCTCAGGTGTTCATAATTTTCTTTTACGTTGGCTGACCAGGATAGTTCGCTTCCTGATTTTCCTTTCAGAAACAGAAGATGTACATTCCGGTAATAGTCAGCCATAGAGGCCTGCTTCGTATGGAAATAACCGGTGATCGCTCCTAATACCCAGATCCAGATGCCCCATTGAGGAGTCAGCCGGATACAGATTGCCGCATAAATAGTAAAGAACCAGATATCTCCACAGGCACCGTCCAGGATCCGTCCGAGTGGTGAACTCTGTTTGGTCATCCGGGCTAACTGGCCGTCTGCACTGTCATAGGTGTTACCCCAGATCAGTAAAAGCATACCTGCGATATTGATCCGGAGATCGGGAAAATAAAAACAAATACCGGCAGCAATTCCTAAAAAGATTGCTGCGACAGTGATCGCATTGGGAGTAACTCCGAGTTTGTGGAACAGGAGTGCCCAATGGTAACCAATGGGGCGGTAAAAATGTATATCGATAAACTCTTCCGTATCCATCGACTTGAATGTCGATTCCATAGTGGGTTTTTGTTCTTTTTCGTTCATTCTCTGGTAATTGAATTGTAAATATAGTGAGCGATGGCTTTGGATGCTTCTTCCCGGCAGGGTGCAAAGCTGGGCCAGTCGTTGAAATCAATCAGCCGGACCGTTCCGTCTTCCGAGACGATACAGTCACCTCCGTAAATGCGAACATTTAATATCTCCGCAGCTTTATCGCATAAACTCTGTAACTGTTCCGGGTCAAAAGAGAATCCCTGTGCAGTGCCGTTGATTTGTTCTAATCCGAATTTGCTGTGGCTGTTGACGGACGGATAGAACCAGTGGAAAAATCCGGTCTGAGACACTCCATAGAATTTGATTAAATCGCCGGCAAGGTGCTCGTTGATCACAGCGGTAGGAATACCCCGGCGGGCATACTCTTTAAGTATTTCGCCGGCTTCCTGCCGGTTCCGTACGTATGTAACATCTTCACGGTGGATAGCATGGAAGTCTCCCCGTTTGATCCAGCAATGTTCCAGTCCGGCTTTCCTGAGTTCGTCACCCGGATCGGTATTCGTGGGAAGAAAAAGGCTTAATGGATGGGAGATCCCTGCGTTTAGCAGCAGGCGTGTCATCTTTTCACGGGTACAGTTTTCAATGCCGAACGCGGAGTTGACCACAAAACGGCCTTCCTGCTCATATTTTTGTAACACGCGCATGCTTTCAAAGTCACGCACCATGTTAAAGATATATTGTTCCTGTATGTCTTCTTTATGAAGAGAAAATTCAGAGTATTCATTTACTATACATCCTTTATCTCTTAAATGTTGGGCAGTCATACTAAAAATAGCAGCATCATTTCCAATATGGTTGGGAGAAAATATATCTCCTCTGCTTATCCCTGCAATCGTTACTCGTCTCATAGATGCCATCTGTAGTCAGGAGTTTAAAAATTGTTCCGCTTTCGCTATGTCTTCCGCGTGGTCAACATCAATAATCTTAGGAAAAGGGAACGCCTGGAGCCGTAGCCCTTCTGCGACTAATTGCCGCTGATAATTCCGCATACGTGACATATTCTGTTCAATCGCTTTTGCAAGGATGCGAATCGCCGGTTGAGTCAATCCGTAGATTCCTCCGGAAACATATTGGGTGCCGGGAGTGGCCTGGTCGGTGAAAGCGGTGATTTGTAACGACGGATTAGTCCCGACATATAACGGTTTTTCGTCGTCAATAAAAGGAGTAACTGCCATATAGCCATCGGTTGCCGGATCTTTTTTAAATGATTCTATATAGGCAGCGAATTCATTTTCTCTGAAAATAGTATCAACAGTAGTCAGACAAAATTTCCCTCCGGTCAGGTAGGGAGTTAGTTCATAAAAACTATGCATGGAGCTGGGAGTGGATTTGACTACCAGATTGAAGGGAACAGGGAGCTGTTTTTCCCGGAGGTGTTGTTGTACTTCTTTCATCTCTTCGTTAATGATGATACTGATAGAAGTGGCATTGTGCCGTAAAAACAGATCGATCAGACGGTCTATAAGAGGAATTCCATTTAGTCTTACCAGCGGTTTGGGCCATTGTACACCTTCCTGTACGAGTCTTGAGCCTTCTCCGGCGGCTATAATTGCATAATCCATGTATGTATAAAAGCATTAAGGGATCCCTTAATGCAGAGGCGCTATTATAATAGCGCCTCTGCTATGGAATACCCTATAAATGATATATTTAAAATCGATTAATCAAATTCGGGAATTTGATTAATCAAGATAATCAATGGTCTGTTCGCCGATGATTTTGCGAAGTGTATTTTTTAAAATTGTATGCTGAATGAACAGGTCATGTTCCGGAACGCGGTCCGGAGAGTGCATGGGACTCTTGAAGTAGAATGATAACCAATCCTGAATACCTGAGAAACCACAACGCAATGCCAGGTCTGCGAATAATACCAGGTCAAGACAAAGGGGGGCTGCCAGGATAGAGTCACGGCAAAGGAAATCGACTTTTAATTGCATCGGATAGTTGAGCCATCCTTTGATATCAATATTATCCCATCCCTCTTTGTTATCTTTGCGCGGTGGGTAGTAGTTGATACGTACTTTGTGATAGATGTTTCCGTATAATTCAGGATATACATCTGTCTGGAGAATAGTATCAATTACAGATAATTTACTTACCTCTTTTGTTTTGAATGATCCCGGATCGTCCAGTACTTCTCCGTCACGGTTACCCAGAATATTGGTTGAGAACCATCCGTCAAGCCCTAACATACGGGTTTTCAACATAGGAGCCAATACAGTCTTTAACATGGTCTGGCCTGTTTTGTAGTCTTTACCACAGATAGGTACCTGTTTTTGTGCGGCCAGTTCCCACATAGCAGGAATATCCACACAAAGGTTGGGTGCTCCCATAATATACGGACATCCTTCTGCCAGTGAAGCATACGCATAACACATACTGGGCGAGATCACCTCTGTATTGTTTTCTTTCATTGCTTTTTCAAAAGCAGCCAGACTTTCATGTTCCGCACTCATCGGAATGTAAACTTCTGTACTTGCGGCCCACATTACAACTATACGTTCACAGTTGTTTTCAGACTTGAAGTTACGGATGTCTTCCCGGATCTGTTCAGTTAGTTCCCAGCGGTTTGCAGCCTCTTTTACATGCGTGCCGTGTAAACGTTTTACAAAATTCTGATCGAAAGCCGCTTTCATGGGCTGAATAGCTTCCAGTTCGTCTTTTACAATTTCGATATCTTTATCGTTCAGAACTTCAGCATGTTTTGTGGCTTCATAGATGTTCTCTTCAAATATATCCCATCCACCAAAGACAAGGTCATTCAGATCTGCCAGAGGCACTACATCCTTGATCTTAGGGAAGCGGTTTTCATTGCGTTTTCCTAAACGTATTGTAGCGAGTTGGGTTAATGAACCAACAGGTACGCCTTGTCCTTTACGAACAGCCAGTGTTCCTGCAATAAAAGTAGAGGAAACAGCCCCTCCGATTCCCACAACGAGAATGCCAAGTTTTCCTTTGGCCTCTTTTACTTCAATTTTCTCCATGTTTACATTTTATTCAAAAGATAATTTGCAAAAGTACATTTTTATATTGAATTATTTAGGTAATAAGGTTTAATAACTCGTTTTAGTTTTTTAAGAAGTTAAGAAATCAAGAAGTACAGAAGTCAAGAAGTACAGAAGTTATTAC
>JAJQES010000240.1 GCA_021201565.1 Tannerellaceae bacterium | reverse complement strand
TAAGCTGGTGCTTTCACCAACCCGTACCTAAGCGCCTGTCATCAAACAGATCCTGGACCAGTTACGCCCGCAAATACATGGAATGGTACATTGTTCGGGTGGCGCCCAGACCAAAGTGATGCATTTTGTTGAAAATAAACGGATCACGAAGGATAACTTATTCCCGGTACCGCCTTTATTTGAGATTATTCAGCAACAAAGCGGAACAGACTGGAGCGAGATGTATAAGGTCTTTAATATGGGACACCGGATGGAGATCTATATCGCTCCGGAACATGCGGAGGAGGTGATGGCTGTCAGCCGTAGTTTTGGAATTGACGCCCGCATTGTAGGAAGAGTGGAAGAATCTGATAAAAACGAGTTAATAATAGAAAGCGACAAAGGTCGTTTTACGTATTGACCAGATGGCGGAAAGCAGTTTATTAAATAGATTAGAAGGTTTAGTCACCCGTTTTGAAGAGGTCGGTACCCTGATTACCGATCCGGCAGTCCTTGCCGATATGAAACGGTTTGTCAAATTAAATAAAGAATATCACGATCTGGAAAAGATCGTGCAGGCCCGGGAAGAGTATATCAAAGTGCTGAACGGGATTGATGAAGCCAAAACTATTCTGGAAACCGGACAGGACTCTGAATTGAGAGAGATGGCCCGCGAAGAACTGGACGTGTGTACTGCACGGGTACCGGAACTGGAAGAGGAGATCAAACTGTTGCTGGTACCGGCAGATCCCCAGGACGGAAAGAATGCGATCGTAGAGATACGGGGCGGAACCGGAGGGGATGAAGCAGCTATTTTTGCCGGTGACCTGTACCGTATGTATGTAAAATACTGTGAAAGTAAAGGATGGCGCATCGAATTGACCAGTTATACGGAAGGAACTTCGGGAGGGTTTAAGGAGATCATATTTACCGTATCGGGAGAGGGTGTCTACGGGATCCTGAAATATGAATCAGGCGTACACCGCGTACAGCGGGTACCTCAGACTGAAACCCAGGGACGTGTGCATACATCGGCTGCTACGGTAGCGGTGTTGCCGGAAGCCGATGAATTTGATGTAGAGATCAGAGAGTCGGATATACGGACCGATATCTTTTGTGCCTCCGGGCATGGCGGACAATCGGTGAATACAACCTACTCAGCTATCCGGTTGGTCCATCTTCCGACCGGTATTACCGTACAATGCCAGGATGAAAAGTCTCAGCTAAAAAACAAAGCCAAAGCAATGGTCGAGCTTCGCAGCCGTATTTATAATATGGAATACCAGAAGTATCTGGATGAGATCGCTTCCAAACGGAAAACGATGGTTTCATCGGGAGACCGGTCTGCGAAAATACGTACCTATAATTATCCGCAGGGACGCATTACGGATCACCGGATCAATTATACGATCTATAATCTGTCGGCCTTTATGGACGGAGAGATCCAGGATTGTATTGATAAGCTGATCGTTGCGGAAAATGCGGAACGGCTCAAAGAGTCGGAGTTATAATCAGAAAATTGAAGAGGAATGAACAAACAACAGCTTTTTGAAAATATTAAACGGAAACAATCTTTTTTGTGTGTAGGACTTGATACAGATAGTAAGAAAATACCTCCTCACTTATTGACTGACGAAAATCCGTTACTGGCATTTAACAAAGCCATCATTGATGCGACGGCTGCTTATACGGTGGCCTATAAACCAAATCTGGCATTTTATGAAAGTATGGGGAGCAAAGGGATGGAAGCCTTTGAAAAAACGGTTGCCTACCTGCGTGAAAATTATCCCGACCAGTTTATTATAGCAGATGCCAAACGGGGCGATATTGGTAATACCTCAGAAATGTATGCCCGTTCCTTTTTCGACCATGTGAAAGTCGATGCGGTAACGGTTGCTCCTTATATGGGAGAAGATAGTGTGAAGCCTTTCCTGATCTATCCGGAGAGCTGGGTGATTCTGTTAGCCCTAACTTCAAACAAAGGTTCACAGGATTTTCAGATGTTGGAAATGGCAGATGGAGAGCGCCTATTTGAAAAGGTTTTACAGAAATCACAGCAGTGGGCGACGGATGAACAGATGATGTATGTGGTAGGGGCCACACAAGGAGCCATGTTTAAAGAGATCCGTAAATATGCACCCAACCATTTTCTGTTGGTTCCGGGAGTCGGAGCACAGGGGGGTAGTCTCCGGGAAGTGGCTGAATATGGCATGAATGATCAGTGCGGGTTACTGGTGAACTCTTCACGGGCCATCATTTATGCGGATTCCTCACAGAATTTTGCTGTGAGAGCAGGGGAGGAAGCGCATGTTTTACAGCAGGAAATGGCAGTATATCTGCAAGATAAGGGAATTATTACATCTCAGGAATAGGGATTCCCGATATTTTTTACCAAATTTGCACGCTGCCCGGCAGTGTGGAGAAGGTACATTTTACTTTTTATGTAAAAAAATAAATAAGATAAATGGAATTTACAGCCAAACAATTAGCAGACTTTTTACAGGGAACCGTAGAGGGAGACCTGCAGGCGAAAGTTTGTGACTTTTCGAGGATAGAAGAAGGAAAAGAAGGAACACTCTCTTTTCTGGCAAATCCTAAATATGAACATTATATCTATACTACTCAGGCGAGTATCGTATTGGTGAACCAGGATTTTATACCTTCCAGACCGGTCACTTCCACCTTGATACGGGTGCCGGATGCCTATAAGGCTCTTGCCGCGTTAATGGCAGTGGTTGAACAAACCAGAACCAAAAAAACAGGTATTGATTCTACAGCGTCTATCGCTTCCACAGCTACTACCGGGGAACATTGTTATATTGGTAGTTTCGCCTATATTGGTGAGAACAGTTCTATCGGTAACAACTGCCAGATCTACCCGTATGTCTATATTGGCGACCATGTAACGATCGCAGATAATACGATTATTTATCCGCATGTCTCTGTTTACAGCGGCTGTGTGATCGGACAAAATGTAATCCTGCACGCCGGTTGTGTAGTAGGTGCAGATGGGTTTGGGTTTGCTTTTGATAAAGAAACCGGTAAATACACCAAAATCCCCCAACAGGGAAATGTGGTGATTGAAGATGATGTGGAAATCGGTGCCAATACAACCATTGACCGGGCCGCTATGAGTTCAACTTCAACAGTTATTCACCGTGGAGTAAAACTGGACAATCTGGTACAGATCGCCCATAATGTAGAGGTCGGCGAAAATACCGTTATGGCATCGCAGGCCGGCATTTCGGGCTCGGTAAAGATCGGTAAGAGATGCCAGTTAGGTGGACAGGCCGGTCTGTCAGGCCACATTCGTATAGAAGATGATGTGAAGATCGGGGCGCAGGCCGGTGTGATCAGTGATGTGGCAGCTAACCGCACTATTCTGGGGGCACCTGCTATTGATGCCCGTGATTTTATGCGTTCCAGTGTCATCTTTAACCGTCTGCCCGAACTGTCACGTACAGTCAGCCAGTTGCAGCGGGAGATTGAACAGCTTAAGAAAGAAATTAATAAATAATATAACAGACGTATGTTAAAGCAGAAGACGCTTGCTAAGAGTTTCTCCATGGAGGGGATAGGGTTACACACAGGTTTGAATATACATATCACATTTAATCCTGCTCCGGATAACCATGGCTATAAAATCAAACGTACTGATCTGGAAGGTGAACCTGTTATTGACGCGGTGGCAGAGAATGTGGCCGGTACGCAGCGGGGAACGGTTTTGTCAAAAAATGGTATTCAGGTGAGTACGATTGAACATGCGATGGCTGCCTTGTATGCGTACGGGATCGATAACTGCCTGATTGAGGTGGATGCGCCTGAATTTCCTATCCTGGATGGTAGTTCCCGCTTTTTTGCTGAGGCGATCGCTGCCGCAGGCGTGGTAGAGCAGGGTGCACCCAAAGACTTTTACATCGTAAAACAAAAAATAGAGGTCAAAGATGAGCAGACCGGTTCGTCACTGATCATCCTGCCGGATGATAAATTCAGTGTGAATGTGTTGATCTCATTTGATTCGCCGGTATTATCCAATCAATATGCCACCCTGAATGACCTGAGCGAATTTCCGGAACAACTTGCGGCTTCCCGTACGTTTGTTTTTGTCCGTGAAATCGCTATGTTGTTACAAAATAACCTGATCAAAGGAGGTGACCTGGACAATGCGATCGTGATCTATGACCAGAAAATGGAGCAGGAAGAGCTCGATAATCTGGCGGATACCATCGGAATCACCCGTCCGGATATGCAGGATTTAGGCTATGTAAATGACAAACCATTGGTATTCCCGAATGAGCCTGCGCGTCATAAACTGATTGATGTGATCGGGGATATTGCCCTGATTGGAAAACCGATCAAAGGACGTATCATCGCTACCCGTCCGGGACACAAAATCAACAATCAGCTGGCCCGTTTGATCCGTAAAGATATCAAACTGAATGAAGTACAGGCACCGGTATACGATCCGAACCGGGAACCGGTCATGGATGTGAACCGGATTAAAGAATTGTTGCCTCACCGGTATCCGTTCCTGTTGGTGGATAAGATCATTGAGATTGGTGGTAACCGCATTGTAGGGATTAAAAATACAACTGTAAATGAGCCGTTTTTTACCGGCCATTTCCCCCAGGAACCGGTGATGCCGGGTGTATTGCTCGTAGAAGCGATGGCACAGACCGGTGGTTTGCTGGTGTTGAACTCAGTAGATGAACCGGAGCGTTACTCTACCTATTTTATGAAGATTGATGGGGTAAAGTTTCGCCAGAAAGTTGTGCCGGGTGATACATTGATCCTTCGTCTGGAGTTGCTGGCGCCGATCCGTCGTGGAATTTCTACTATGAAAGGATATGTGTTTGTGGGAGAAAAGATGGTTGCGGAAGCTGAATTTATGGCTCAGATAGTAAAAAATAAATAAACAATAATAGAATGAATCACTCACCATTAGCTGTCATTGACCCCGAAGCAAAAATTGGGGAAAATGTGACCATTGGGGCATTTGCTGTCATTGAAAAAGATGTGGTAATAGGCGATAACTGCTATATTTATCCGCATGTTACTATTCTGGACGGAGCACGTATCGGAAATAACTGTACTATTTTTCCGGGAGCTGTTATTTCGGCTATTCCTCAGGACCTGAAATTTAAAGGAGAGCAGACTACCGCCGAGATCGGTGATCATACAACCATCCGTGAATGTGTGACTATCAACCGGGGAACAGCTTCCAGAGGGAAAACGATTGTAGGAAATCATTGTCTGATCATGGCCTATTCACATGTAGCACATGACTGTATCCTGAAGAATCATATTATTATAGGAAATGCGAGCCAGCTGGCCGGAGAAGTGGAGATTGACGATTTTGCGATCATTAGCGGTGGAACTTTGGTTCACCAGTTTGTCCGTATCTCTTCGCATGTAATGATACAGGGTGGTTCCCGTATCGGAAAAGATATCCCTCCGTATACCTTGTGTGGTCGCGATCCGATCGTATATTGTGGAATCAATATTGTAGGGTTACGCCGCCGTGGGTTCACTAACGAGCAGGTGTTCCTGATTCAGGATATTTACCGTACACTTTATACAAGAGGGTTGAACAACTCAGAAGCGCTGCGCTGTATTGAGACAGAATATGCTCCGAGTGATGAACGGGATCTGATTCTGAATTTCATTAAATCCTCTACCCGCGGTATCATTCGTGGTTCGATAGATGAATTATAAATTAAAAAGTAGTTGGTGGTTAGTAG
>JAJQES010000273.1 GCA_021201565.1 Tannerellaceae bacterium | reverse complement strand
CTATATTTGTAAATCCTCCTGAACTGGACACTGCCGGATCATACCCAAACTTCATAGGAATAGGCCCTAAAGCAATGGGAGAACCCGGGGTATTCCGGGTAACCACTTCACCCGCAGTATTGGTATATTCAGCTAACAAATAGGTTTTCCGGATATCAGCCGGTTCAAATGTGTCATAAAACCACCAGGTACTAGTGACCGCTCCCCATCCCGGGTTCATTCCATTCTGGCCAAAGTCAGTCGGGAAAGTCATCAGATGCCATTGGTTCTGGCTGGGACCTTCTTCTGAACAGGGTATCGCCCAGATGATCTCTTTATTAGCAGATCCTTGCCCGCCCAATTCAAACATACGCGGATAGTCACTCATCAATTGATACCCGTAACGGCTGTCCATTAATTCCCGGGCCAGTTCCTCCACTTTAGTATAATAGCTTTTATCCTTCACAGTTTCATGGAGGTAGAGACGGATCAATAACATTTTGGCAAGTCCTCTGCTAAACTTTCCATATTCCGCTTCGCCGGGCATAGGAAGATGTTCAGCTGCATATAAGAGATCTTCTTCAATAAACTTCACCATCTCCTCATGGGTAAGACGTTCCAAAGGCTGCTCATCCAACGGATTTTTCAAAATATCCAACGGAGCGACCACTAAGGGTCCATACATGTCAAACAGGAGATAAGAAAGCATCGCCCGGGCACAACGGACTTCAGCACCATACTGTTGTTTCAATTGATCAGATACACCACTTTCCTCTATCTGGTCCAGCGTAAGGGTACAACGGCTGATCTTGTTCACATATCCATAAGGGGCATCCTGCTTATAATAGAACCAGGTTACATCTTCCGTCTCCGGAAAGAAGTTCAGTTCCGAACAGACCAGTGCCACTCCCCAGGTCTGTGAAAGAATTTCAGTAGTTGCATCCATTATATACATAATTCCTCTTTCCGAAGTACTATGAATGCCATCCCACCAGCTACCCCGTAAAGGATAATAGCAAGACAGTACCAGCGCCTTCAGGTCCTCTTCCGTCTGAGGGAAGTTAGACGGATTGATTTCCGAATAATCAACCGGATCCAGATCTATACAACCGGTCAAACCGGTTACCGACACCAATACAATAAGTATATATTTCTGTATGAATCGTTTCATAATTGTTCTTATTTAAAAAGATATATCAATTCCAAAGCTAAAGGTACGTGCATTGGGGTAAGCCGCTGCATACTCGTCTGTTTCCGGATCTAATCCTTTATAAGGAGTAATTACGAACAGATTATTAGCACTGGCAAATAAACGCACCCGGGATACATATTTTGTTTTAGCTAATATATGTTGAGGTAAGTTATATCCCAGATTGATATTCTGCAAACGGATAAACCATGCTTTTTCGTAATAGAAATCCCCTGCTCCATAATTGGTATTCCATCCGGCAAAAGAACTGGGATGTGTAGTGGAAGGATTGTCCCAGGTCCAGCGGTCTTTTACCGAGCGTAATGCATTATAGCCATACCGGGCAATACCATCTCCTGATATTCCGTAACTCATACGGGTGGGATCCTTCATAATCCGGTCAAACATCCCATTGAAAGAGAAACTAAAGTCAAAATCCCGGTACCGGAACTGGTTGTTCATACCAGCCAGCCAACCCGGATCCTGCGTACCGATCAATTGAGTATCCGCATCATCAATAATACCGTCCGGTTTACCGGTCAACAGGAAACGTCCGTTTTCATCCACAACCGGATCTCCATTCTCATCACGTACATATCCATTGATGTCACGGATCACAATATCACCCGGGAACAACAAAGGTTGTGCATCAGGGGTGTCATCTCCCATTTGCATGATATGACTGGCCAGCCGTTCATAAATGGGTCGCAGAGGTCCGTAATACTGCTCGTATACACTTGGTTTCCAGTCGGCAGCCCGTTCTTTCCAGCGGTCCTTATACTTAGTAAAAGTGATATTAGTCTGCCAGCTGAAATTTTTGCGTTGAATATTATAAGTATTCAATGTGATCTCTACTCCTTTACTCTGTGTCTTTCCTATATTCGCAACTACAGTAGAAATCTCATGATAGGAATTGAGGAATTTAGTATTCAACAAATCAGATACTACTTTATTGTAATACTCCGCAGTCAGGTTGATCCGGCTATTTAATACACTGATGTCCAAACCAATATTATACTCGGATGTTGTCTCCCATTTCAGGTCCGGATTTTCCAGACGGCCCTGGAACACACCAATCTCTTTGGATTTATCTTCTTTATTATAAGCTTCCTGAGCATAATAAGAAGCAAATGCATTTCCTCCGATATTGGAATTTCCGGTTTGTCCCCAGCTACCCCGTAGCTTCAACATACTCAACCAACCTGAAGTAAACTCCATAAACTCCTCTTCACTGATTGTCCATCCGGCAGAAACAGAAGGAAAATAGCCCCACTTATTATTCCGGGCAAATACACTGGCACCATCCGCACGGAAAGTAGCAGTCAAATGATACCGGTCTTTCAGGATATAGTTAGTCCGGAAGAAATAAGACAGCATCCTATTTTCAGTCGAACCGGAACTTACTAATTTGTTTCCGGCTCCGGCAGCAAGGTTATTATAGAGAAACCCATCCGTCAGGAAATTATTATTTTCCCCACTCAGGGAGGTCACGTTAAATTGTTCATAGGACGTACCTGCCAGCAGGTTCAACTGATGAATCCGGTTGATCGTTTTCATATAGTTGGCTGTTCCCTCTAACAAATACTGATTATTATTGGTCGAAATAATTTTGGCAACTCCCTGACGGTTAAATCCGTTCAGGGTCGATTTTGGCTGATATGTTTTTCGTTCACTGTTGTTATAATCCAACCCAGCGTTCAAACGTATTTTAAGACCCTGGATAGGGGCCGCTTCAATAAACACGTTTCCTAAAAACCGGTTGGTATAAGAACGGTCTGTATTATTTAATAATGAATAAGGATTTGGTTGAGTTCCTAAAAGCGGATTCACCGGATAAGTATCTGTCTCCGGGTCATACGCTATGATATGAGGTCCCATCTGAACCGCCGAACGGATAATTCCTGAATTTTCAAACTCTTCTTTCCCCAATTGTGTATTTTCATTATTGACCCGGCTCAATGTCAGATTAACCCCAACATTAAAAATGTTCCATACTTTCTGGTCAAAATTGGTTCGCAAAGAATAACGTTTTACTCCTGAATTCTTAATAATCCCTTCATGGTCATAATAGTTGAAGGAAACACGGTAACTGGTTTCCAGGTTGCCCCCCTCCAGTGTAACATTGTGTTCCATGATCTGCCCATCCCGGGTGATCAGTCCCAGCCAGTCCGTTCCGGCTCCGGCATTCGCAATTTCTGCCTCCGTATAGGGACGGGTATAAGCCAATCCATTTACCGGAGACTTGATGGCCTCTTCCAGCCGGCGGGTTCCCCAGGGAGCCACCCGGTTATCATATACCCATTGTTCCCAGGTCGATTTGTTCTTTTGATCCATCCATTCACCTAATGACAACAAATCATAGGTATCCGCATATTTTTGGTAAGAATAATTCATCGAATAGCTTACTTTCGCTTTTCCTTCACGTCCTCTTTTTGTCGTGATCAGTACTACCCCATTCGCAGCACGGGCACCATAAATAGCTGTACTACTGGCATCTTTCAGCACCTCAATAGACTCAATGTCATTTGGATTCAGGAAATTAAGGGGACTTTGTGTGCCGGCATCCATCTTACGGTCACCACTCTCCGGCTGGTCCAGTACAGCGATCGGAAAGCCATCCACGACATACAGAGGTTCATTGCTGGCATTGACAGACGTTTTTCCCCGGATCAGGATGTCCAGCCCTCCACCCGGTTGGGCACTGTTTTGACGGACATACATCCCGGCGGCTTTTCCTGCCAGCGCATGGCCCACAGAAGAGACACCTGTTAAATTCATATCGGCTGATTTTACTGTAGAGATCGCACCTGTCAGGTCCCGTTTTCTCATCACGCCATAGCCGACCACAACCACCTCATCCAGATTCTGCGCATCTTCTTTTAGCTGAATATTGATCAGCATACGGTTTCTGACCGGCACATCCTGTTGAATATATCCGATATAAGAGATCTGAAGAGTAGAATTACCCGGTACCTGGATACTGAAATTTCCATCTATGTCAGTGACAACGCCGTTCGTCGTGTTCTTTTCCACTACATTCGCACCAATCACACCTTCTCCGTTTTCGTCGATCACTTTTCCACTGATCATTTGCCGGACCACTGCCGCCGGCTGACTGGTATTGGCGGAGGAAGAAACAGCCGGAGAATCACTGACTGTAATGGTGTTATTCTCATACAAAAACTTCAACCCTGTTTGCCGGGAGACAGTTTCCAACACCTGGTCAAGTGAAGAGTCCTGCCGGTCAATCGTAATCTTAACGGCTGTATTTACGATGGATTCACTGTAAAGGAACTTAATTCCGGTCTGCCGGTTCACTTCATCAAAAAACTGTTGGATAGGTTCATCCTGAAGTTTAATAGAAACCTGTCGGTTTGTCTGACCATACACAGCCCCCGCAAAGAAAGTTAATAAGATGATTATCAAGAAGGATAATCCTGACTTTTCCTTGATTTTTCTGAGGAATTTCATAAATTTGTATCTTATATTTAAGTTAATAGCTTCAATAGACATCTATTTCGGGGCAGAAGCGATTGGAGAGTGCGATTGCCACTAAAAGAGCTATTGTGTTGTTAATTAGGAATCCCATCTATCGGTGGGATTTCTCTTTTTTACTTCTTCGTCTTATCTCATAGGCTAACAAATTAAAAGGTGATACATTCTACCGATTATATATAACTATTTTCTCTCCTTTATATTGATAATTCAATCCGGCCGTATAACAGATAGAGTTCAAAACAGCCTCTAGGCTACTGTTATCATGCTCTCCGTAAATCCGGAAGTTTTCGTTCACATTTTCGTCCAGTTCTATAGATTTACCATACATCCGGCACAGGTCATTAACTGCCGTTTGCAAGGGAGTACGGCTAAAATAAAGTCCTCCTTTACACCATGCCAATACACGTGTGGCTAACTCCTGTTGTTTCACAAACTCCGTAGTGACTTTATCCAGCACAACCTGTTGATCCACCACCAACCGTACCATCCCTTCCGGCAATTCCACCTGTACTTTTCCATGCTGTACACAAACACTTGCGATTTCATCTTCCCGGTAAGCCTTTACATTGAAAGCCGTACCCAATACGTTTATTTTCATATTCTCTGTCTCTATCACAAAAGGCTGTGCCGGATTACTTACCACCTCAAAAAACCCTTCTCCTTTCAGCGTTACCCTTCTCTCCTCTCCTACAAATTTTTCAGGAATGGTCAATTCACTACATGCATTCAGCAATACCTTTGAACCATCCGGTAAAACCACCCGTTTATGTGTGCCTGTCCCTGATTCCACTACCCGGTAGGTGACCACCTCTCCGGACTTAGTTAAAGAATAAACCGTCAGAGCCGTAGTAACTAAAACAGCAACTATAGCAGCATAGGAAATCCATTTTCTGATAAATGTATAATTGAATGAATAGGAAGAACGTCTCTCCTCCTTCTTTAAAGAGCTGACCAATACCCGTGCTTCCTCTTTATAACGTGCAGTTTGTTCTTCTGTAGGCGCCAGATCCAATCCGGTAACTTCATGCCAGAATTCATCCAGCCCATCTTTCATTTCCTTTCTTTTCTCCGGGTCATTCAGGGAGCCGAATTGTCCCGGTAACTCATGGCGGGTATAGAAACCTCTGATATAC
>JAJQES010000359.1 GCA_021201565.1 Tannerellaceae bacterium | reverse complement strand
GATATATACATATAGATTTACAAACCAGATCATAAGTCCAATATTGGCAATATTGAACATGGTATGGAAAAGGGATAATCCGAAGGATACGGATACCTGTAAAGAGAGTAATTCTTTTTGCAGAGCGACCAGTTGCGGATCTACTAATTCGGCATTTGAGGTAATCAGTGAGATCGTTTTGGGATCCAGTGTACCCAGGAAGTTGTATAAACTGTGAGGATCTCCCGGACCATAGTTACTCACTAACCAGGAAATAGCATGTGTGAACGGATAAAACAGGATCAATACCCAGATAACTCCCAGTACGTTAAACATTAAGTGGGCGAGTGCTGCCCGTTTAGCTGATACATTCGCGTTGATTGCAGCAATGTTAGCTGTGATAGTCGTTCCGATGTTTTCTCCTAATACCATAGCAGCCGCCATCTCAAAGGGGATCCAGCCTTTACTACACATGATCAGTGTAATGGCAACTGTTGCACTGGAAGATTGTACGATGATGGTAAGAATGGAACCTAAAAGGAGAAAAATTAATATAGAAGGGAAGCCGAGTGTGGTATAGTTCTGGAGGAAGGCGAGGATTTGAGGATTACTTTGCAGGTCGGGAACGGAATTTTTCAGAAGTTCAAGTCCCATAAAAAGGAAGGCAAATCCCATTAAAAATTCTCCCCATGACTTTCGTTTACTTTTATTGGAAAATATGAGTGGAATACAAAGCCCGATCAGCGGGATGGCAAAGGCACTCATACTTACTTTGAAGCCAAATAAGGAAATGATCCACGCTGTCACTGTTGTTCCGACATTGGCCCCCATGATCACACTGATAGATTGTGAAAGGGATAAAAGTCCTGCGTTTACAAAACTTACAACCATCACGGTTGTTGCAGTAGAGGACTGGATAAGGGCGGTGATAAGGATACCGGTCAATACTCCTGTCACCCGGTTGGTAGTCATGACAGAGAGGATGCTTCGCATTTTATCTCCTGCCAGTTTCTGAAGTCCCTCACTCATTATTTTCATTCCATACAGGAATAAACCCATTGCACCGATGAGGGTCAGAAAATCAAAAAAAGAATAGTCCATTTAAAAAAACATTAGTGCGGATAATTATCCAATTTATATTTTTAAATTTATGCGCAAAACTACAAATAATAAGTGAAATATTATGTCTGAGTTGATAACAATTTATTGTAAAAACAACAACCGCTATGTAGACGTTCCTATCGGATCTTCACTGGTTGAAATTTACACAATGTGTGGTGAGCCATTGTTTCTGCCGCCCCTGAATGCCTATGTGAATAATAAAGTAGAAGGACTTACTTTTGAATGTTGGCAACCAAAGGATATCGAATTTCTTGACTATACAAAACAATCCGGCCTCCGGGCTTATGTTCGTTCCCTGTGTCATATTTTCTCCAAAGCAGTGTATGATCTGATTCCGGAAGCAACTCTGTATCTCGAGCATCCGATTTCAAAAGGATATTATTGCTATATACAAAATGGAAAAAAGATTGATGAAGAGTTAATCGGGAAAATTAAAGAACGGATGCATGAACTGATCCGTGCTGATATTCCTTTTATATATAAAAAGGTCCATACGGATGAAGCGGTTCAGTTGTTCCGGGAGCGTGGTATGATGGATAAGGCGTTGTTGCTGGAGACTTCAGGAATGTTATATACCCAATATTATGAGCTGGACGGATATATCAATTTCTTTTATGGTTGTCTGACTCCCTCAACCGGCTATATTCAGCTTTTTGATATAGTCCCTTATTATGATGGTTTATTGCTCCGGATTCCCCGGAGGGATGATCCGCGGGAATTAGAACCAATCATTTGCCAGGATAAAATGTTTGAGGTTTATAAAGAACATCTTACCCTGCAACGGACAGTCAATATGGATAGTGTAGGAGAGTTAAACCTGGCAATTGAAAAAGGAAAAGCGTCCGAAGTAATTCTGGTATCCGAAGCTATGCAGGAAAAGCAGATTTCCCGGATCGCAGAGGATATTGCCCGGGAATATCAACATGGAGTGAGATTGGTATTGATTGCCGGTCCTTCCTCTTCGGGTAAAACGACTTTTTGTAAACGTCTGCAGGTTCAGTTGATCACAAACCTGCTTCATCCGGTTAGTATTTCGCTGGATGATTATTTTGTAAACCGCGAAGATACTCCACTGGATGAGTTTGGTGCTTATGATTTTGAATCTCTGTATGCACTGGATTTACCTTATTTTAATAGTGATCTGAAAAAGATTCTGGCAGGCGAAGAGATTCAATTGCCTTCTTTTAATTTTGAAACAGGTTCCCGTTTTTATAAAGGAAATAAATTGAAACTAAAGGAGAATTCTGTGTTGGTGATAGAGGGAATTCATGGGTTGAATCCGGAACTTACTTCTTTTATTGATGAGAAATATAAATACCGGGTATATGTGTCGGCACTGACTACGATTTCACTGGATAACCATAACTGGATTCCGACAACGGATAACCGTTTGTTACGTAGAATCATCCGGGATTATCAATACCGGGGCTATTCGGCGAAAGATACCATTTCCCGTTGGGCCAGTGTACGGCGGGGTGAGGATAAGTGGATTTTTCCTTTTCAGGAAAATGCAGATGCTATGTTTAATAGTGCTATGCTATATGAATTAGCCGCCTTGCGCAAATATGCCGAACCCATTTTAAGGGAAGTACAGGAGAAGGATCCGGAGTATGCGGAAGCGTATCGTTTGTTACGTTTCCTTCGATACTTTAATTATCTTTCAGACCTGGAACTGCCCGGCACATCTTTGTTACGGGAGTTTCTGGGTGGTGGATTGTTTGAATATTAAAGGTAAGAAGTTAAGAATTACAGGAGTACAGAAGTAAAGAATGATAATAATTTTATATTCTTTACTTCTGTACTTCTTACTTCTTAAGTTCTTACTTTTCCACTTCCAATTTCTCTTTCAAAAATTGTCCTGTATATGATTCCGGACACATCGCTATTTCTTCCGGTGTTCCTTCGCATACCAGATGGCCTCCTTTATCGCCTCCTTCGGGGCCAAGGTCGATTACATGGTCGGCGCATTTAATCACATCCATATTGTGTTCAATGATCACTACTGAATGGCCTTTTTCTATTAATGCGTTGAAAGCTTTCAGAAGTGTTTTGATGTCATGAAAATGGAGTCCGGTAGTGGGTTCGTCGAAAATGAATAAGGTGGGTTGTTGCTTTTCCTGGCCCAGATAATAAGCCAGTTTGACCCGTTGATTTTCTCCGCCTGAAAGGGTAGAGGAGGTTTGTCCCAGTTTAATATATCCCAATCCTACATCCTGAAGTGGTTTTAGCCGTTTAATTACTTTCTTGGCCTGTCCTCCCGGAGCGGCCTCAAAGAATTCGATAGCCTGGTTCACTGTCATTTCCAGCACATCGTAAATATTTGCTCCCTGGAATTCCACTTCGAGTACATCCGATTTGAACCGTTTCCCATGGCACACTTCACATTCCAGTGTAATGTCCGCCATAAATTGCATTTCTACGGTAATACGTCCTTCTCCTTTACATTCCTCACAACGCCCTCCTTCTTTATTGAAAGAGAAATAAGCCGGACTGTATCCTAATTGTTTGGATAAAGGTTGCTCACCAAACAGTTTCCGGATTTCGTCGTAAGCACCAATATAGGTAACCGGGTTGGAGCGGGTACTTTTCCCTATGGAGTTCTGGTCTACAAACTCAACTCCTTTGATCAGGTGCAGGTCGCCCTCCATACAGGAACAATCGACGGTGAAACGGGCTTTATTATCCAGATTGTGTTTTACTCCTTCGTAGAAAATATCCCGGACCAACGAGCTCTTTCCGGATCCGCTGACTCCTGTTACGACTGTCATGACATTGAGAGGGAATTTGACGTCGATGTTTTTTAGGTTATGTTTACGGGCTCCTTTTATTTCGATATAATTGTTCCAGGGTCTCCGGTAAGCCGGAAGATCGATTCTATCTTCCCCTGTCAGGTATTTAACAGTATAGCTATTGGAATTGAGTTCCAGATGGCTAATGTCTCCCTGATAAACTACTTCTCCTCCCAAACGGCCCGCTTTCGGCCCGATATCAATAATATAGTCGGCTGTCCGGATAATTTCTTCATCATGCTCTACTACTATGACGGTATTACCGAGATCTTGTAATTGGCGTAATACTTTGATCAATAGATCTGTGTCACGTGAGTGGAGTCCTATACTGGGTTCATCCAGAATGTAAAGAGATCCTACCAGACTACTCCCCAGAGATGTAGCCAGATTGATCCGTTGACTTTCTCCTCCGGAAAGAGAAGAAGAAAGGCGGTCCAGTGTGAGGTAGCCCAATCCTACATCCAGCAGGAATTGGAGCCGGTTATTGATTTCAGTTAATAATCGTTTGGCTATTTGTTGATCGCCTTCATTAAGTTCCAGTGTATCAAAGAAGGCTTTAGCTTCACTGACCGGTAGTCTCACCAGATCTGCAATGGTTTTACCGCCTACTTTTACATATAGCGCTTCCGGTTTCAGGCGGCTGCCTTTACAAACCGGACAGGTTGTTTTTCCCCGATAGCGGGCCTGCATCACCCGGTACTGAATCTTGTATAAATTTTCTTCTACGAACTTAAAGAAGTCGTCAATACCATGTACATCCCTGGCGCCATGCCATAATAGGTCTTTTTCTTTCTGTGTGAGTTCAAAATAGGGACGGTGGATCGGAAAGTCATGTTTGACACTGTCACGGATAAAATCCCGTTGCCATTCACTCATCACTTCTCCTTTCCAACAAACTACTGCACCTTCATACACGGATAACCCTTTATCGGGGATGACCAGGTTTTCATCAATTCCCAGTATCTTTCCGAATCCTTCGCAAACCGGACATGCACCAAGCGGATTATTAAAACTGAACATCATATCGGATGGTTCCTCAAAGGTGATTCCGTCCGCTTCAAATTTCCTGGAGAACTCTTTCAGAATCGTATCCTCCTTATCATATACCCGTATACGGCATGTTCCATGTCCTTCAAAGAAAGCTGTTTCAGTGGAATCACCCAAACGGCTCCGTAAAGTTTTATCTTCGGATACGGTTAACCGGTCAATAAGCAATTCAATACCGGAGGAGAAAAGAAGCGTTTCATCTTCAATAACCTCCTGGATCCGGTAAACCGTATCGTTGATCAATAAGCGAGTATATCCCTCTTTTTGCAGAATGATCAGTTGTTCTTTCATATCCCGTCCTGCCGGAAGAACAATTGGCGCAAACAAAGCAAAACGGGTATTTTGCGGATAAGATAATATCCAGTTTACAATGTCACTAACCTGATGCTTTTTTACCTCTTCACCGGATACGGGGGAAATTGTTTTACCGATCCGTGCAAAAAGTAACCGTAAATATTCATAGATCTCAGTTGTAGTACCGACTGTAGAACGGGGATTACGTGTATTTACTTTTTGTTCAATAGCGATAGCTGGTGGGATTCCTTTGATATAATCACATTCCGGTTTACTCATGCGTCCGAGGAATTGCCGTGCATAGGAAGATAAACTTTCTACATAGCGGCGTTGTCCTTCCGCATAGAGAGTATCAAAAGCAAGAGACGATTTTCCACTTCCCGACAGGCCGGTGATGACTACTAATTTATCTCTGGGGATTTCAACATCTATATTCTTTAGATTATTAACACGAGCTCCTTTTACCAGTATATTGTTATTTTCACTCATTTGAATTTATTGCCTTTTTGTAAAAACATACAAAGATACAAAATAAGAAAGTTATTTTATTGATAATAAAGTTACAGGG
>JAJQES010000489.1 GCA_021201565.1 Tannerellaceae bacterium | reverse complement strand
AAGATGTGTATAATAGACATCTATAATGCCATTAAGAAACATATATATCATGAAAGAGTGCATGATGTTATTTATGAAAAGCTGAAGGAACAGTTTGAGCAACCGGATTATTATATGATTGATGAACTTACCCGGCAGATAGAAAAAGCGATTGAGGAATTACCCGAATCTTATCGTGAAACCTTCAAATTAAGCCGGTTCAGTGATTTAACGAATGTGCAGATCGCTGAGCAACTATCTGTTTCTACAAAAACTGTTGAATACCGGATTTCCCAATCTTTAAAAATTTTGCGGGTTAAATTAAAAGACTACCTGCACCTGTTGGCCTTCTTATTTTAGATTCGTTGTTTTTACATCCGGATTTAATGCACAATATCAGCGACGCTTCTGCTTACCGGATACTGTTCTTTTTCATGGAATGTTACCTGTATCCCATCGCTTTGTTTAGCCGCTTTCACCAAAGAATGCCCGCTACTTTTTATTTCTCCTTTTATGAATTCGGGAATATTAAATGATTTCATACAATCCGGATAAAAATCCGGGTTCTCCTGAGGCAATAGAACGGCTTTGGTTGCTTTCCCCTCCTCATTAATATAGGTGATGTACGGATGGGTATATAAGCCATCCATCCGGCGACTACTGAATATAACCCATTTACTATTACTACTCCATGAATGGTAACTTTCCACTTCCTCACTGTTGGCGGCCTCTAACGGGTAATGTTCACCCGTTGTAAGGTTGAGCATATATAAGTCAGCATCTTTATGCCAGATAGAAAAATTCCCATACGAAGATAACGTATATAACAAATAGTTTCCATCAGGTGAAACACGGGGAAAAGAGACACTATTTCCCTGTATGCCTGCGTTGTACAACGTATCCACAACTGTGCCGAACGTTCTTGTTTCAGGATGAAAGCTAATAGAACAGAGACTGTACTTAACTTCTGTGAAATCCTTCGGCATCTCTTTCGCTTTAGCAGAACAATAGTACAACGTCCGCCCGTCCGGGGAAAAAGTTGGAAAAGTTTCAAAAGCATTTTTGGAGAATAGGGGAGGTGTCGTCAATAATTCATAGGTTTCCGTATCATAAATCACCACATCCGATGCCAGATCGTACACCTCTATCCGGTTGCTGTTATTTATATGGAAAGACTGTTTGGTATCATTTACAGAAAAAGCGACATACCTGCCTGACGGATGCCACGATGGATAAACCAGGCTGGAGATAGTCCGGTCTGTTTGAGTAATCAGTTTTTCAATTTTATCCCCATCCGTCAGATAGGTGCCGGAATAGTTTTGCCGGATATGAAAAAGCATTCTGCCAGGATTCTGCATACAAAATGAGTGACAGTTCATACAACTGTTCCCGGTCATTTTATTCTCCAAAACGGGTGTCTCTTTAAATCCTTCTAAATTACGTTGATAGATACCCATCCGGTTCCACAACGTATACCCCGGTTCTATCAGACGGTAAGCAATATAGGGATCAACCGGTTCATTTGCCACCTGTATGGAAAAAGGAGCGTACGCGGTCCATTCATTACCGTCTTTTACACATACCGTTACAGAAATCTCTTTGCCTTTGGAGGCGTCCAACAATTTTTTCCAACCGGACAAAGGGATATTAAATTTTCCATTCTTAGTCCTTACTTCCAATCTGTTATGCTCACTTTCAAAAAAAGCACAGGCCTCCCCTTCTCCCGGTGCCAGTCTGAAATTTAACGGAGCGATATTAACCGGTATAACTACATCTGTATAGTCGGGGAATATAGCCGGTTTATTGTCCAGGCTCTTTGTTATCTGAATGGTCTTTGTACATCCGGCAAACACAAGTGTAAACAGGAGGATGGCAATAGGTAGAGAGGTACTGACTTTCATATCAACTATTTTTAAACATAAGGTAATACCAATAAGTATGGCCATACTGATTTTTTACTATATCGGAAAGATTTCGCTTGTTGTTGTTTGCCAGTATGATCTTTTTATATTCCTGATACTGCTTCACAACCGCTTGCGAAACTCCTTTTTCTTCCCATACATCCGGTTCCCTTTCATAAATTACCAGAATAGCTTCCTGAAAAGAGACAGGCAATACCGGTGATGTAGCTGTTTTATAGTATGCATCTATCATTTGCCTGAAAGAGTCAAGGTCTTTATTTAAAAGGATAAGTGCTCCCAGATATTCAAACAAAAGAGGGTTCTCCGGGTTACTCATCGCAATATGTACCCATTCATCATACATCCCTGAAGTGGGAAATAACAGATCCTTTTTTCCTAAAGACCTGCGCCGTAACCCCAGCTCCGGATCATTCTCTACTGCTGTATCATTGTAGAGAAAGCAGCGGTGGCTATGTGCCCACTCTTTATAATAAAAGGTTTTTTCCAGCAAACGAATATATTTTTCGGCTACCGGATACTCCCCGTAAATAAGATTTGTTTCGACCAGGCGTTGGTACATCCGGCCTATATTGCCGCCGGGCGAACAAACATTTGCTTCAAATGCCATTCGCATAGAAGCACCGGTATGACACATCGTATAATATAAATCACTCAGTAACATTGAAATGATATGTGTCTGATTCCACGGAATGAGTAACCCATTTGGCCCCATCTGTTCAAAAGAGAACATCTTACCGGCTAATTCTCCTTTTTGAGATAAAGCCATGTTCAGATAACAGGCGTACAAATAGTTCTCTATCTTTCCGCTGCTCATCTCAATGATTTTATCCCATTCACCGGTACGGGCATAATACTCCATCTCTTTGTATTTTACCCAATGCTGGTCCCTGAATTGGTTAGTCCCATACCAAAAGAATCCCAATACGAATAGGGTTAGTAGTCCTATGGTACCTATTCGTTTTTTACCTGTAAATCGTTGGGTTTTGCTGAGTAAACCTGCGCATAGTATAATACAGGGAAAGCAAATCCATGATAAGTAAATAGCCCATGTATCCGGTTTTATAAAATGGTGGTAATACATGTCCGGAAGAAAAGCAAAACGATATTCCCCTATTATATTAAAACGCACAGCGGCATACGAAAGAAAAAAGGCGAATAGAAAACCCGGAATGGCTTCATAACTACGCAAGCCGTTTTTAACGATCCCGTACAGTAAAACTACGGATGCAAATAAAATAGAAACAGAACCTCCCAGCCAAAACAATAACGCTACTGTAAAAAGTGAATAGATCACCTTCCATACCGGTCTTTTAAACAGGAGGTAGAAATAAAAAGCTGTTAACATTAAATTATATGCAATCGTTCCCTGGGCAAAATAATTAAAATTGAAATGTATAAAAACCAAAGAGACAGGCGGTATGGAGGATAGAATAACTAAAGGTGAGCCGGGAATAATACGGTGTATGATCAGCGACATTTGGATTCCTATCCCTGTAAGGAGCGTAGCTATAATAAAGGCTCCTACATACGGATAGATAAAGAATTGTAACAGAAAATCAGATAGGATATAAGAAAACCCTCCGATTGATAAAAATCTTTCTTTCAGATAGGAACTGCTGAATAAAAAAAGCTGATTCTGCTCAATATGATAAAAATGATACTTCAATGTATATTGAAGGAAAAGGAATAGAACTCCCCATATAATCACCGGATAAATTAACTTCTTGTATCTCATATTAGATTGGTAACAGAATTAACACACACTATTCAAAGGTTAGCCTAAATGAATGCTGTAAAGATAAGAAAAGGTCTTTCAAAAATACAGCAGCTTGTAAAGTATCCTTATTTATTTTTCTAAAATTTACCGGTCCATCCATTCTTTAAACCGGGTTACCCGTTCACGGCTTACTATGAGTTCTTCCGGATCATTCCATCCGGAGAGGATTATTTTTAACCGGTTGGAAGAGTAGACAAGTAGATCGCCTATCGCTTCAAAACGGATAATAAAGTTACGGTTGATACGGAAATATGAAGCCGGATCAATAAGTTGTTCTATCTGATCCAGTGAGTAGTCGACCGGATAGTGCTTACCGGTTTGAGTGACCAGGAAAGTACACCGTTCACGAATGTAAAAACAGTGAATGGTTGCTACCGGAATGGATGTATAATGCTCGCCCACCCGGATCAGGAAACGTTCTTTGCGCGAAGGGCGGAACTGCCGGAGCAGATGTTCCAACCGGACATACTCCGGTACCGGGATATGGAGAGTTTTGAATTTTTCGATTGCTTTTTGCAGATCTTCGGGTACAATGGGTTTTAACAGATAATCCACACTGTTTACTTTAAAGGCTTTTAAGGTGAATGTATCGTAGGCCGTAGTGAAAATAATTGGGGTATCTACCCGGCAATTCTCAAAGATCTCAAAACTGATCCCATCTTCCAGTTGGATATCCATAAAGATCAGATCGGGCGCCGGATTTGTCAGAAACCAGTTGATGGACTGTTCGACAGACTCCAATATTCCGATGATCCGGATACCAGGTTGGATCTCTTTCAGCAGTCGACTCAGTTTTTGTGCTGCGGGTCGTTCATCTTCTATGATCAGTACGTTCATGCGTGTACCTCCGTAATTGGTAATTTGACTATGAAGTTGTTGTTTTCCTCTATCACAATCATTTCTTTATCCATTATCAGTTTGATACGTTCAGCCAGATTTTTTAGTCCGGTTTCTGTGGAGTCATCTAAAATGGCTTTCCGCTGTATAGGATTAGTCACGATAATGAAGTCGCTTTCCCGCCGGATACTTATCCGGAGAGGATGTTGTGTTGATGCCAGATTGTGTTTCAGTGCATTTTCCACCAATCCCTGTAACGAGACGGGGAGTATGTTGTAGCCAGCTGGGTTGTCTATCTGGACTTTTAGTTCTATTTTATCACCCAGACGCTCTTTTTGCAGGTCAAAATAATAGGTTACAAACCGGAGTTCCTCTTCCAGTGTGATCAGTTGGTTCTCCTCCTGTTCAAGAATGTAACGATAGGTCGCAGCTAATTTCTGGATGTATTGATCGGCCCGTTTGGTATCTGTATATATCAGTTCCGAAAGAGTATTGAGACTATTAAACAGGAAGTGTGGGTTTACCTGCTTTTTCAGTGTTTGGTATTTATAGATCAGGTTTTCTTCCCGCACCTGTTGTTCCCGGTCTACGGCCTGCAGCCAACTGGTATAAAAAAAGAATGTATTGGCAATCAGAATGCCGAAGAAAATCGAGATGATCCCGCCGGGGAATATGTTACGGAAGAACTGCATTATAAACATATCCGTGTTCCATCCATTCAGATAGTAAAGCAGGTAGAAACCGATTGCGAAAAGGGAGATGGCTATACAGTAGGTCAGCAATGCAAATAATAGGAAGGATCGCAGCAAATTCTTTTTAACTTCTGCTACTGATTTGCCCGTAGGTTTGAATAATTTTTTGAAAAGGTAATTGACAAGGTAAATCGTTATCAGGGTGGTCATAGAAAAAATAAGTGTTTCAAGATCAAACAGACGAAGCCCGTTCCACCATTTGAGAATCGCGAAAAAACCGACACTGAAAAGCAATGCCGCAATAAACCCTTTTATTTTATTCTTCATCGTCCGTAAATTTACAGTTTATTTGATTTCAATGCTTCATCATTCGCTTTTTAATGAATCAACCGGTTGGGTCATGGCACTCTGCCAGCTTTGCAGCGTGACTGTGACCAGTGTGACCAGAAGTACGATCAGGAAGCTGATAATGAATATCCAGCTATGCATAGGAGTCCGGTAGGCAAATGTTTGTAGCCATTGGCTTATTCCATACCAGGCGATGGGAGCAGCCAGTACGAAGCAGATAATGACAATCCGGATAAATTTACGGTTTAACATATATA
>JAJQES010000285.1 GCA_021201565.1 Tannerellaceae bacterium | reverse complement strand
AAAATCCGACTGTTGCAAGGCAAAATTCTTCGTCTTTTCATACAAGGCCCCCATCAGGCCATCCAGCGAAATACCCAACCGTTCCCCAATAGTAATGGCCTCGGCAAAAGAAAAAGGCACCTCCCCCCGTAAACGTCTGTAAGCAGAATCCTTTTCGATACATAAAATATCCATTAACAACTCAATCAGCTTAGACTTATCCGGCTCTCTCTTCTGTAAAAGAAGAACAAAATGGGTATGCAATAACTCCCTTTTCATCGTCCATCAGGTAACGTCCCAAAAATCAAATCCCAACCTCCGTTTTAAACGCCCCAACAACCTCCCGTTGCCTGTTTAAAAACGCATACATCAGATGCGCGCCACTCTGGCTGATACGTATCGCCGAAGATTTCAAAAAATCAAACGATGTAAGCATCTTATTACACCCCTCCGTACTCCTGGTTAAAATATAAGTAAGCGGACTCATAAAATACACCCCAAACCGGATACCATCACCCTGCACCAAATACGAATCACTGGGGATAAATGAATCCGAATAATAAACCTCCACCGGATTACCATTCTCCATATACCCCCTGGCGCACATACGCTCAAAACGCACCAGCAAATCTTCCACGTCAGAAACCAACCATTTCACCTCTTCGCGGTTGATATAACCATTCAAATAAAACCGCTTCATATCAGAAATGTAATTCTGAACCACGCGGTTACTAATAATATACACCGTTTTACGCATCCCATGCACATCCGAAACATACTGTTCCATCAACTCCCGTTCCCCGGCAGAATGCTCCACCTCCAAAAGAGGTCTGATTCCATCCAGTCCCTTATAAAAATAGAGAGACTGAAGCCCGGAAAACCTGCGCATCCACTCATACATACAAGTGACTACAGTAGGAAACATATTGCAGGTAACATACAAGGTACAATCAGTAAACTGTGCAGCCTGCAAGAAAACCTCCACCGGCCCGTTAAAAAGAACAAGCTGTTCATGGGTGGACGAGGTAAAACCGGGTTGGAAAAATTCCGCAGATTTCACCTGAACCGGATTACAGCCGGTAAAAATTTCCTCAGGCGGAATATGCAGTGCCTCACATAATCCGGCAATCTCTTCCAATGTAAAACGACTCTGACCTGACAGCCGGCGGCAAACCACCGACGGGCTTAGTTGCAGAATCTCCGCAATCTTCCGCTGATAAATTCCCTTATCGTGAAACCGGATGGCTAAAGCCTCTTTCAAATTCTCTAAAATCTCTTCGTATCTCATGATGGCAGGCGTTTATTATGTGTTTAAAAATACGCAACATACGGGTAATTTGAAAGACTAAAAAAACAAATCGCAGGATTAAAATCTTTGTTTTTCTAACCATTCATCGTTTGACTGGTAATAATTTTCGGGCATGGGCTCTTCCTGTTTGCCGGCGGAGATTATTTACCGGAATGATTCATTTATCAAAAAGAGAGGGAATATATTTCTTCTATCCCGTCATATCTGGTAATTTTGTTCTCAATCAATAAAAATCACAATCAGAGTAATAGGAATCTTATATTTAGGGTACTATACTATATATAATAGCAAAACTCACAACACAGCAAATGTGGATGGAAGAAAAGGAAAAAATAACGCTACTGTTAGACCAACTCAAAGGGGCGGATGGTGAAAAGGCATTGGATGCGCTTGCCGCGATTTACTACCGGCCACTGAAACGCTATTTGAGTCTTATTATAAAGGATGAAAGAATTGCCCTTGAACTTTTGTCGGATGTATTTCTTGCGGTTTGGAAAAATCGTGACCAGATTCTCTATCCCGGATCATTCAATACATACATTTACCGGATTGCCAAATACAAAGCAATTAAATTCCTTTCCCGCGATAAGATTGAGACAGTCGGTTTTGACAGTGTGCCTATTGAGTTATTTGATTATGTGGAAACGATTTCTCCGGAGGATGCGTATATTTCCAAAGAGAACATACACCGTATCAACGAAGCTATCGAAACGCTTCCGCCTCAATGCAAAATGGCTTTTAAGCTGGTTCGCGAAGACAGGATGACATACGGGGATGCGGCAGAAGTGATGGGAATCTCTATCGGTACCTTAAATACCTATATTTATCGTGCAGTAAAAATAATCAGAACAAAATTAACCGAATAATTGGAGGGTAGCTGGTATGAATTCTTTTGATAAAATAGACAAAATAATGGCGGATGAACTTTCGGGTGCAACCCTAACCCCGGAAGAGAAAGTACAGTTGGAACAATGGTTGGAATCCGACCCGGCTAATCCCGCTTTATACAAACAGATAAAAGAATATTGGTGTAGCGAAGTCATTGAACCTGACGATCATCAGGAGGAGTTCATTGAATCTTTACTTCAAACGGTAAAGAAGAAGAAGCACCGTGACCGGCTGCGCTATGTGGCGGCGGCATGTGTGGCGGCCCTCCTCATTGCGGGAACATGGCTGTTGAGTGGTGAATGGAGTCAAAGCGGGTCGGGCGAGAGAGGGATAACAGCCGGAACTGACCCGGATAAGTCCTATCTTATTCTCTCCGGCGGCACTACGCAGGAGCTTACAGATAACCATGTGACCCGGGAGTTCTACCAATCGGAGCCTATCACCGGAGGCAACCACAAACTTATCGTTGCCAGAAGGAACACAGCTTCGTTAACCCTGCCGGATGGTACGAACGCGAGGGTGAACTCAATGTCGCGGCTCACTTTTCCTGCGGAATTCAGGGGTAGCGAACGAAGGATAAAACTTTCGGGAGAAGCCTGTTTCGATGTCGTGGAAAATCAGTTGAAACCATTTATCATCGAATTTCATCAGGGTGAAATAGCCGTATTGGGCACGACACTTCATGTGATGTCTTATGACAATGAGGGTTTGGAGATAACGTTGTTGAGTGGCAGGGTGAACATACATTTGTCCGACAGACGGGACGCACCCCAACTACTGCCCGGTCAGCAATTGGTAGTATCCGGCAGCGATATCAGGGTATTCGATACAAATAACCGGGCAGTTGACTCGTGGACGGAGGATTATTTCGACTTTGAGGGACGCACATTGAAGGATATAGCCTACCGCTTGTCCAAATGGTATGGTATCGGGATAGATTGCGACCGGGATACGGAGCAAGGTATTCTGATGGGCGGCACGATGAGCCGCCGTGTACCCATTGAAGAGTTTATCAAGGTGATTGAAACAACTCATCCGGTGGTTTTTGAGAAATGTGGTGAGGGATATATTATCAAACGAATACAGTAATTTGTGAAGAGAGGTTCCAACATATTCTGGCTGCTGGCGCGGACTTATAGTCCGTGCCATTGCCATTTGGTATTGGCACGGATGAATATCCGCGCCAGCAAAGCCAGCAAAAAGATATTTTGTGTCTGCATTTTCTCCCTGTTGTGTCTGCTTTTAGTTACTCCCAAAGCCCATTCACAGCAAGTAAGCGTCACCCTGCATGCCGGAAATATCCCTGTAAATACAGCGTTGAAACGGATTACAGCGCAGACCGGGATTCATTTCGTGTATGAAGCAGGGCTTTTTGACGAAAAGAGCCCTGTGACTGTTCAACTGCAGGACGCATCTCTGGAAGAGTGTCTGTCGCAGATTTTCCCCGGCAGGAAGGTAGTGCATACGCGTGTAGGTACTACGGTCATTATACAATCTCTGGCAGATATGGAAAAGCTGATTACAGGAATCGTGCGAAACAGCAAAAAGGAAGCGATAGAGGCAGCCTCTATTGTTAGGATAGGCACGGGAGACCATCGCGGGGTTCTTTCCGGGGCCGATGGTTCTTTCCGCATCCGGGTTCCATCAGCCACATTACTGGAGGTGTCGTGTCTGGGCATGCAGCCTTACCAATTCAGGGTAGACTCCGGGACACACTATGAAATCACATTGCAGGAAAGTATTCAGTCCGTATCCGAAGTGGTGGTGATGGGCATGACCTCGGTGGATAAAAGATTATTTACCGGGGCGGCAGACCGTTTTCCGGCGGAAGATGTGTTGCTGTCGGGCGTAACGGAAGTGAGCCGTTCGCTGGAGGGACGCTCCGCCGGGGTGGTGGTGAATAATTTTTCGGGTACTTTCGGAGTTTCGCCTAAAATCAGGATTCGTGGAGCGACTTCCCTCTACGGAAATTCACAACCTATCTGGGTGGTTGACGGGGTGATTATTGAAGATGTATTGGAAATCAATGCCGACGACCTTGCATCGGGGAATGCCGAAACCATCCTCAGCTCTGCCGTGTCGGGACTAAACCCCGACGATATTGAGAGTTTCCGGATATTGAAAGATGGGGCTGCCACCTCTATTTATGGCGGGCGGGCGATGGCAGGCGTAATTGTGATTACGACTAAAAAGGGTCGTCCGGGCATCAGGCAAATCAATTATAGCGGGGAGTTTTCTATACGTTCCAAACCACTTTATGGCAACAAATCGCTGTTAAATTCGCACAGCCAGATGGAGGTGTTCAATGAGATGGTTTACAACGGCTGGTTTTCGCAAAGACAAATGGCAAACGAAACATCATACGGCCTGTATGGTACTATGTATAAACAATATGATGGAGTAAACGATGAGTATTTGCGGCAGGCAGCGAAAAGGAATACGGACTGGTTTGATGTTCTTTTCAGCAACTCATTGGTTCAGCAGCATTCCGTCAGCTATTCGGGGGGTAGCGGGAAGTCCACCCAATATGCCTCGGTTAGCGTGATGGATGATGCAGGTTGGGGTATGCAAAGCAAAACCAGCCGGGTAACGGCTCATCTGAACTATGGTCACCCTATCCGTCACAATTTGTGGGCAAACCTGATGGGTACAACCTCGCACCGCAGCCAGCATGCGCCGGGTACGCTGGAACAGGAAACAGATTACCAGTCAGGGGTGATAGCCCGGAGTTACGATATCAACCCCTATCAATATGCCATGAACACCAGTCGTATGCTTGACCCGGATACGCATTACCGGTATAGGAATGCGGACTTTAGTATCGTAGAGGAATTATCCGCTAATTATATGCGTTATAAGGTGGCGGACTTTAGTGTTCAGGGTCAGTTAAAATGGGAACCCCTCCCGGCATGGGAGCTATCGGCTTTGGGAGCCATCCGGTTACAGAATACGAAAACCACGCATCAGGTATCGTCCGTCTCCAATATGTATCGCTCATACTGGCAGGAAGAAGCACCCGATGGCTATGACGGTGTATATAGCCGGAATGAAGCAAAAGTGATGAGCCGTGATTTCCGGGCAACGGCCAACTGGAATCAGTCGTTTGCACACGGGCATACCTTGCATGTTTTTACCGGTACGGAGGTGCGGGCAATTGACAGGAAGTATGCGGGATATACGACTGAATGGGCTGATTCCGGCACAGACCCGGCTCCGGATACGTATTACCGGGATGTTGCTTTTTTTGCTTCCGCCACCTATTCTTACAACGATACGTATATTTTGAATACCACGGGCAGGTATGAGGGCACCAATCGCATGGGAAGTGCCCGGCGTGCCCGCTGGCTACCTACATGGAATCTTTCGGGGCGGTGGAATATATTGTCAAACCTTTCTACACGGGTATCTTACAGCCTTACCGCCGACACAGGCCCGAATGCTGCCGAACTGTCTGCTCTTTCATTGATTTACAATACGTCCCCGAAACCGTATCCCGAATTACAGCAGGATGGTTTGTTAATCTCCACGCTTGAAAACCGCGACCTCACGTACGAGAAAAAAAGGGAATGGAATGTAGGTCTGGATATGGGTTTATTTCAGAACCGCATCCGCATCGGCATGGATTATTACCGCAGGCGCAATTTC
>JAJQES010000182.1 GCA_021201565.1 Tannerellaceae bacterium | reverse complement strand
GAAGTGAGAAGTTAAGAATGACCATATCTTTCTTCTTACTTCTTAACTTCTTACTTCTCATTAAAACCATTTATATGAAAAAGATATTTCTCACCTATATACTGTTTTTATTTACTTTAGGTGTGTTTGCCCAGTCTCCCGGTAACCGGACAGCGCAAACCGTCACAGCCGATGTGTTAGCCCAGCTTCCCGCGGCGAATCAACGTATGTACAACCAACTGATGAATGACCTCGCCTCAACCGGGACAGAAGGGGTTGTTCTATTGGTAAATATGTTCCAACCTTCCGGTACAGAGAGTAATGCACAGATTGAATATGCTTTGGCAGGTCTCTCCAGGTATGTAATGGAAGAGGGAAAAGAGTCTCTCCGGCAACCTGTTGCGACCGGTTATATTCAGGCCCTGCAAAGTAATACAGGAAAAGACACCCGCTCCTTTATTATCCGGCAGCTTCAAATGGTAGGAAAAGCGGAAAGTATCGAACCGTTAGCCGGCTTGTTAAGCGATCCGGATTTGGGTGGGCCGGCAGCCCGCGCACTGGCATCCATCGGAACTCCTGCGGCACTGGAAAAGCTTAAAGAAGCCGTTACTTCCGCCTCCCAGACCCGGAATGATATTCTGCTGGCTATAGCAGAAGCCGGAATAGAAACTGACGCCTCTTTTGAGCAATCTCTACACCCTTTATTGTCCGGTGCTGATGAGAACAGCCGCAAAGTGATTCTGTATACGCTGGGGAAAACCGGTAGCAGCCTCTCTTTATCGGTACTGGCAACGGCTGCCGAACGGACAGGTTACCGGATGGAAACAGGGGGCGCAACAGATGCTTATCTCCTTCTGCTAAACAGGGTAGCCGGGACTACAGATAAAAAAGAGATTCAGAAACAGGCAAATGACCTGCTGAAGAAAGCAGGCAAAGCCAATCAGACGCATGCCCGTATCGCAGCCCTGGGCATATTACTCTCTGCATCCGATGAAGTAGCAGCGAATAAACTGGTACTGGGAGCCATGAAAGATCCGGACGCCGGATACCGGAATGCTGCCCTCCTTTTCGCGTCCGGTTTTGCCACTGAACGAACTTATATTGAATTGCTGAAATATATGCAGAAAGCCAGACCGGAAGTTAAAACAGATATTCTGAACTGGACCGGACGGGAAGCGACTTGTCCGGAAAAGAACCCGGTATTAAAAAATCTGGAGTTACGCTTTGACCTGACCGCACGGGAGGCGATTTCTGCACAGTTACAGAAACAGGAAACCGCAGTAAAAAAAGCGGCAGCGTGGGCCTTGACAAAGATCGGAGATGAGGCTTCCATTCCTACACTCGCGGCTTTACTGGCTGATCCGGACCAGGAGATCATCCGGATAGGGAAAGCCTGTATGTTGGCTTTTAATGGGAATGTTGCCCATGCAGTAGCCCGGACCATTCCTTCTGCTACAGACAATGGCCAGATCGCAGCGACAGAAGTATTGGCGGCCCGGAAAGCAAATCCCCATGTCAATACCGTACTGGAACTGATCCGCTCCGGTTCACCGGCAGTAAAAGAAGCAGCCTATCTCTCGCTGAAAGATCTGGTAACCTATAATCACTTTGTCACCATCTGTGGCATGTTGGAATCTTCTCCTGCTGAAGCTATTTCACCCCTTCAACAGGCAGTCATCTCTTCCATCTCTTCTCTTCCGGTAAACGAACAATTATCTGTGGTCAATACCCGGATGGTACAGGCCGGGACCAGAAACAAACATCTCTATTACATTGTCCTGGCCTCTACCGGTACTCCGCAGGCATTACAAACAATCGTACAAGGATTCAACCAGGATAACGCACAGGGAAAAGAAGCGGCATTTGAAGCCCTGACCACCTGGAAAGGATCTGAAGCGGCAGATGAATTATTTACAATTGCGTCTACTGACAGCCAGTATGCTACGCGCGCTTTGAATAGTTACATCCGTCTGGCGTCCCACCCGTCATTAACAGGAGAAAACCGCCTGTTAAAACTAAGAGAGGCTATGGCTATTTGCAAAGAGGACAGTCAGAAAAACCGTATTCTGAAAGAGGTCGAACGTACCGGCACTTTCCTGGCATTGATGTATGCCGGTGAATTTCTGGATAAACCCTCTCTACAGCAGGCTGCGGCCAATGCTGTAATGAACATTGCGCTCAGCCATCCCGAATACAATGGCCAGAATGTTCGTGCCCTGCTGGAAAAAGTGTCCGGCATCCTGGACAACCCGGATGCTGCTTATCAGCGGGAAGCGATCCGCAAACATCTGAATGAATTACCGACAGAAGAAGGATTTGTTTCTATATTCAACGGAAAAGACCTGACCGGCTGGAAAGGATTGGTAGGAAATCCGCTTACACGGGCTAAAATGCCGGCTGCCCAACTGGCCAAAGCGCAGGCCAAAGCAGACGAACAAATGCGGAAAGACTGGAAAGTGGAGGACGGATTACTGGTTTTTGATGGAACAGGTTATGATAATCTCTGTACTATCAAACAATACGGCGACATTGAAATGTATGTAGACTGGAGGCTGGATCCGGCCGGACCGGAAGCAGATGGCGGGATTTACCTGCGGGGTACACCCCAGGTGCAAATCTGGGACATTGCACGGGTCAATGTAGGGGCACAGGTAGGTTCCGGAGGTCTCTACAACAACCAGACACATGAAAGTAAACCATTGAAAGTAGCAGACAATAAAATGGGAGAATGGAACACCTTCTATATCCGGATGACCGGTGACCGGGTGACCGTAAAATTAAATGGTGAACTGGTAACGGATGATATTATTCTGGAAAACTTCTGGGACCGCAGCCAGCCAATCTTCCCCATGGAACAACTCGAATTACAGGCGCATGGCAGCAAGGTGTATTACCGGAACATTTATGTAAAAGAAATTCCCCGTCCGGAACCGTTTCAGCTTTCTGCTGAAGAGGAGAAAGAGGGATATAAGGTTCTCTTTGACGGAACCCACATGCATGAGTGGATAGGAAATACCGTAGATTATACCATTCAGGACGGTTGTATATCCTTAATCCCAAGTAAAGGTTCGGGAGGAAATCTCTATACCAAGAAAGAGTATGGAAACTTTGTGATCCGGTTTGAGTTTGAATTGACTCCCGCCGCAAACAACGGATTGGGTATTCGTACTCCGATGGAAGGGGATGCTGCGTATGTCGGCATGGAACTTCAGATCCTGGATAATGAGCATCCGGTGTATAAAGACCTGGCTGACTACCAGTATCATGGCTCTGTCTATGGGATCATCCCGGCCAAACGGGGTTATCTCAAACCGGTTGGCGAATGGAATTACCAGGAAGTAGTGGCTAATGGGGACCATATCAAAATTACTCTCAACGGAGAAGTCATTCTGGACGGTAACATCCGTGAAGCCGTTCAAAACGGTATACCCGACGGTAAAGAACACCCGGGACTCTTCAACAGGAAAGGACATATCGGTTTCCTGGGACATGGTTCCCCGGTTAAATTCCGTAATATCCGGATCAAAGAGTTGAAGTAAGGGTTGAATTGAAATTACTGGTATAAATAAAAATAGACTATGTTCCCCGCGAAGGCGGGGATCGCATAAGAACAGACCTGAATTCCACTATAACAAGTGATAATGGCTGTTCCAGTGCGGTTCCCGCCTTCGCGGGAAACATAGTCTGAGTTTTTGCTCACTCTTTACTATCCGGAGAGGTTGTAAACGTTACATTTCTTCCCTGCTAAAATCAAAATCAGACAAGCTCAACTCATACCGGGAGTTTTCTTCATTCCACAAATAATAATCAGTAAATACATCCTGATGCATCATCAGGATACGACAAATGAATTTCCGGTTTTCACCATCTACATTCCAGAGCTCCGCCATGATATTATAATCCCTGTACTCTTCTCCGGGTTCGGAAAAAAGAACCTGAAGTACACCCGGCTTCTTCAAATAGTTTTTAATAGAGGGTTCTGTTGTCGTTGCCAGAAAATAATCCACATCCATAGGATAGCGTTCTTCATAACGCCAATAATCATAATCAAGAGGACTTCCTTCATATATAATCTGTTTCCGGTTGGTTTCATAAAACCGGGTTAATTTTCCGGGGGTATAGACTCTATCTATATGAATAAAATTCATGACCATTAAAAGCATTTTGTCTCCCTCCGGCTGATACCCACTTGTTGATCTATAGACGATCACAGTATCTCCTTTATGGATTCCATCGCCATAACCACCCGAGCAGGAATAATATTCACCCTTTTTAATTCCGATGAATTCCTGCTCATCATAATCCATGTTGAATCCGATATAAGTAACCGTATCAGGACTGACAGCTGATGTCCAGGCCCGCCGCCAATCACTGAAAAAGTCATAGCCGGGCATCACATATTCCGCAGGTTCATCCAACCAGACAGGATCATTATAAATAGCAGTCCGGATAGTCATTTCTTCCGGATTCTCTGTCCGGGGATCAAACGTAACAGATGCCTGAAAAAGTTGTTCCGGCAAATCGAGTGACCACTCCCCGCAGAGATGATCCCCGTTCCGGTCCGTAACCGACACAGACACGAGCCTGAACCGTTGGGATTCCGGTACATATCTATATTGGTAGTCCGTCTTATTTACTTCTGTTTTGCTGATCACAATTCCTCCCTCCACCGTCCGGATCACCTCAGAAAGCGCCTGTTGAGCGGGTATATAGGGAATAACCAACCAATTATTATTCCGGGAAGAAAGGGATATAATAAGAGTATGCTCTCCGGAACTATACCATAAAGAATCCATCACTCCATCCAGGTCCACATCAGCGACATCGACCCTTTTATTGCCTACCGGTACTCCTGAAGAGTCCTGGATGATAAGCTGGGCATTCCCGGTCATAACAACAAAACATAGTCCTATTAGTCCTAAAAAAGAGGTGAATGTATTCATATTATATTCTTTTTGTTATTCCCGATAATCAGGCTAAAAGTAAAAATTATTTTTTCGCATACGATCTCTTATATCGAAAAAAGTTTATCTTTGCGAATAACAAATAATTACCGTTTTAAAACAATACTACTATGGACTTTTCTAATCTCCCCATCCACTACTGGATTCTGACAATCATAGCAATTGCTGCGTTTAATATTCCTTATTTAAAAAAAGTCGGAAAAGGTATACGGAAAGGTAATAAACTCAAAAAGTTATCTGATACAGAATTGCTCGATATGGAAACACTCCGGAAAGAGGTTCAGAAAGATGCGAACCTGACTAAGCTAAAGACCCAAATAGACAAGAGCATGGAAGGTAAACTTGAGCTGATCCCGGTGTATGGGTATAGGTTTAAGAATGGAGTGTTAACTCAAACCATCTATAACTATGTATTTGGATTCAATCCTGATATGGAAGGATTTATACTGGTTGCGATTAATTCAAAAGGTAAACCGTTAGAGTATCCGCTGCGTTTTGACAAATCCAATGTCACTTCCCTCAAATATATGTTTGACGGAAGTTTACAAGTAAAGTCTCCTATCCTGGAAGATGGTTCGTTGGCAGTGATCATTCCCGGCTTTACGCTGGATAATCACAAAGACATGTATATGCTTCATGTAAACCAGGTAGTCACAACAGCTGCCTTTAAGAAACATTTGAAACAAACGTATAACTTTTAAATATAATTTTATGAACCGTTTATTCACACGTTATCCCTGGCTATGTTTTTTATTAGCCATTGTAGTGATCGCTAATAACTATCTTAAATTTGCTCCCGGGCAGGCTTCAGAAGGCCCCATGTCATGGGTAGTACCCGGTATCCTGATATTTTTGGGGTGTATGGGTTATCTGGCAAGAAAATTTATGCCGGGTGGCTTTTAACAAGAGTCAAAAGTCTGTTCATCCACAAACTATAGAGA
>JAJQES010000438.1 GCA_021201565.1 Tannerellaceae bacterium | reverse complement strand
CAATAATCTTATTAATTCTCTGCAGTCATCTACGATCGAATTATATTCTTTACTTGTAATATAACCTGTTTGTTTCAATAACATAATCCAATATTCAGTTTCATTTGCCTCTTTTAATGCAATATTTAATTTATTGATAAAATCAGCCTTTGACTGAGCATGTTCACTTTCTTTGACTAATGCACCAATCCCCGTACCACTTCTAAGCAATTGTTTGGAAAGAGTAAATTCATTTCTCTTATTCAAAACTTTGCACAGATTTACGATCCTTATAGAAAAGCAAAAACTCTTTTCCATCAAAATATTCTTTTTCATAATTATAGTAAGGTTACAGTTGTGATACGAACATAAAACTTAATTGTCAATTGTCAATTGTACATTGTCAATTGTTAAAAGTAACCTTCTCTTTTCTTCTGTTCCATGCTGGCATCCTGGTCAAAGTCAATCACCCGGGTAGTACGTTCGCTTTTAGTGGTGGTCATCATTTCCTCTACGATCTTTTCTATCGTATCCGCCTCACTCTCTATGGCACCTGTCAACGGATAACATCCCAGTGTACGGAAACGAACCTTCATCATCTTTGCCTGTTTCCGTAACTCCTCCGGCATCCGGTCATCATCCACCAGGATCAGGTTACCGTCCATATTCACAATAGGACGTTCTTTCGCATAATACAAAGGAACAATCGGAATATTTTCCAGACGGATATATTGCCAGATATCCAACTCCGTCCAATTGGAGAGAGGGAATACCCGTATACTTTCTCCCCGGTGTACACGCGCGTTGTAAATATCCCACAATTCCGGACGCTGGTTTTTCGGGTCCCATTGGTGGAACTTATCCCGGAAAGAATAGATCCGTTCTTTTGCCCGGCTCTTCTCTTCATCCCGGCGGGCACCTCCAAAGGCTGCATCAAACCTATGTTTATCAAGAGCCTGTAAAAGAGCCTGTGTTTTCATCAGATCCGTATGCACCTTACTACCATGCGTAAAAGGACCCACTCCCGCTTCATAGGCTTCTTTATTGTATTCCACGATCAGATTCCAACCATGTTTTTTAGCATAACTGTCACGGAATTCTACCATCTCGCGGAATTTCCATTTTGAATCAATATGCATCAATGGAAAAGGTACCTTCCCCGGAGCAAATGCTTTTTCCGCTAATCGTACCATCACAGAAGAATCTTTCCCAATCGAATACAACATCACCGGATTCTCAAACTCCGCCGCCACTTCACGAATAATATGAATAGACTCTGCTTCCAGTTCTTTCAGATGACTTAAATTCAATTGACAATTGACAATTGACAATTGGCAATTCTCTTCTTTCAACTCTTCTTTATTTATATGTTGTCTCATTCGTATGTATTGCTTTTTTATTTTCTCTTTCAATTGTGCATTGTCAATTAATTTCTATTTTCGGTATGATTAAGTTTAGTAACTTCTGAACGGATTCTTCCAGGGTTAACAGGGAGGTGTCCAATGTCAATGCCGGATGGACCGGTGCTTCAAAAGGAGCGGACACGCCTGTAAAATCACGGATTTCTCCCCGGCGGGCTTTCGCATACAGTCCTTTTACATCTCTCCGTTCGCACTCTTCTATGGGAGTACTTACATACACTTCCAGGAAATCTTCTTTCCCAATAATGGTTCCTGCCATTTCACGAATATAGTCATTCGGACTGATAAAGGCAGCCAACGTAACAATCCCACTATCAATAAATAATTTTCCGACTTCCGCAATACGCCGGATATTCTCAATCCGGTCTTCCGCAGAAAATCCCAGGTTATTATTGATGCCACTCCGGATATTATCACCATCCAGGATACGGCACAAATATCCCCTTTGATGAAGTTCACGTTCCAGGGCAATGGCCAGTGTACTCTTTCCGGATCCGCTCAATCCGGTAAACCAGACCATCACACTCCGTTGACCTAATAATTGTTCTTTATCCGAACGCCCCATCATTTTATCAAAGATCGGATAAACATTCTTATTTAATTGACAATTGACAATTGACAATTGACAATTAATATTCTCTATCCCTTCTTTCTCTTTATCCTGCTCCATGTATTATTTATTTCTTTTTTCTTTTCTTAAAATTGTGCATTGTCAACTGTCAATTGTCAATTGATAAAAGTTGTCAATTAGTAAAGCTCCAGATCATCGGAACCAGTGTCACACAAATAATCAGCGCGATCAGGTTCAGCGGCAATCCTACTTTTACAAAATCAGTAAATTTATATCCTCCAATCCCCTGCACAATCAGGTTCGTCTGGTATCCGATCGGAGAACTAAAACTACAGGAGGCAGCAATGCACACCACCACCAGGAAAGGCATCGGACTCATACCCCATTGATTCGCGATTGCCAGCGCAATCGGAAAACTGAGTGCCGCTGCCGCATTATTAGTGATCAGTTCTGTAAACAGATTCGTGATAATAAAAAGAATGGCCAGTAACCCATAAGGTCCCAGACTATCTGATATCCGTATAATATAGGCAGCCGTCATGTCTGCAAATCCGGAATTTTCCATTGCTTTACTGATCGCAAACGCACAGGCGATCGTGATCAGGATATCCCATGATATATATTTTGTATATTTTTTCGGAGGAAACATTTTGGTCCATGCCATAATGATGGTCGTGATACACACAAAGAAAAACATATCCAGTTGGATATCCAATACCTTACGTATCTGGGGCAGTTCGCCCAACGTAGCACCTCCCACCATAAAAACAAGTAATCCCAACGCAAACCATTTTTTGGTTGTGGAGACCGGTATTTCCGGCTCTCTTCCATTGGCCAGCATAATAAATACACTGGATTCTCCCCAGGTAGGAATAAACGTATCATCTGCCCACAAGACCAATGTATCCCCTTCATGCAGAACCACCTGGTCCAGTTCTTTTGTGTAGCGTTTTCCCACACTCCGGATCTCTTTTACCATAGCTCCATAGTGGCGGACAAAATCAAATTCTTTCAGGGTTTTATTAATACCGGGAAACCGGGAACCCAACACCGCCTCTACAACATGCAGATTAGAGGGGTGCTCTTCATCCGATTCTTCTTCAAAAGACTCATGGCGGGAATCCGGAAGCAGTTTTTTTGAGAAAATAAAAATATAAATAATGCCGGCCAGCGCAATAAAGATTCCCACTTTTCCCAATTCAAACATAGGGAAACCTGCCAGTCCGGCTTCCTGCATCATGCCATGGACTACCAGATTGGTAGAGGTCCCGATCAGGGTACACATCCCTCCCAGGATAGTCACATAGGATAGGGGGATCAGAAACTTGGTGGCCGGAAGTTTTACAGATTCAGCCCATCGTTTGATAATGGGTGCAAAAATCACAACCACCGGGGTATTATTCAGAAAAGCAGAAATAAAAGCGATCGAAGGCAGCATCCGTGCCTGCGCTTTAAAAATAGTCGTTTCTTTCTGGGGTAATAACTTTTTGATTACCTGCCCCAGGGCTCCGCTCTGGCGTACTCCTTCGCTCACCAGAAACAGCAGTCCTACTGTGATCATCCCCTTATTACTGAACCCTTCCAACATCTCCGCCGGCGAAAGGATTCCCGCACAAAGAAAAAGGACCACAACGGTCAACAAGATCATTCCGGGACGCATTCTATCCCAGATAAGAGCGGCCACCATTCCGGTTAACGCCAGTAAAACGAATAGTATTTGAAAATTCATAAATAAAGTAGAGTATTGTTTTACCGGTAAATCACACGGGTTTTACTACAAACCAGGGATTCAATAGGTGTTCTTTATTATATTGGATAGGTGTTTTTTCATCGACCTGATAAATCTCGCAACCAGCCGCCCGCGCAATCGCATGCCCGGCAGCCGTGTCCCATTCCATAGTAGGAGCAAAACGGGGATACAAATCCGCAGACCCTTCTGCCACCAGGCAGATTTTCAGGCTGCTTCCACTGCTGATCATGGTCACCGGCTGTCCCTGTTTACGAAGGTTATCAATATAGGAACGGGTCTCATTCGTCAAATGGGAGCGTGAAGCCACGATGACAATACCCTGGTGTCCGTATGACAAAGGCAACCCGACTGCTTTTGTCCGGATCTCATCCATCGCCGGCTGAGCCGTATAATCTACTCCGGGCAGTTTATAGGCTCCGATCTTTTCACAGGCAAAGTATAATTCTTTCCGTACCGGCACATAAATAACCCCCAGTACCGGCACCCCCTGATGGATCAACGCGATATTAACCGTAAACTCTCCATTTTTCTTAATAAACTCTTTGGTCCCATCCAGCGGGTCTACCACCCATAATGTATTCCATTTTTTTCTCTCTTTAAATGGAATCTCTTTCCCCTCTTCGCTTAACACCGGAAAAGGTGTACAGGAGAGCGCTGAGGTGATCAGTTGATTGGCTGCCCGGTCGGCAACCGTTAGTGGTGAGTTATCTGCCTTGGATTCTACTTCAAAGTCTGCATCCGGATCGGTATAGATATCCATAATACTTTTACCCGCATCCAATGCTGCCCGTATTGCTATATAAAGGTAATTAGAAAAATCAGCCATGTAATCCCAAATTAATTTATCACACAAAGATAAAAATATAAATCCATATTCCTAATATCCGTGCAAAGGTGGGAAAAACAAAAGAAAAAGCATTGGTTTAAATGTGAATAGATTAAGGTTAAATACAATAAAAGATATGTAAATAGCTTGTTACTGTCCTTCTCCACATGGACATTCACTTTTTCACCTTATTAAAGAAAAATGTAAATATATCACAAAAGCTTATAATAGAAATAAATAGTTGTTCATATATAAAAATGATATATTTCATTTAAAGACAATATCATAATACACCAACTTATAACGAGATAGTTTTGAAAGAAGTTCTTTATTTATTATTTCATTTACAGGGATTACCGTATCTTTCAAATAATTATTAATAACCTGTTCTACTTCCCCTGTCTCCGTATCTTCATACATAAGTAAAAGAGGAATGAATGTATGACGAGCCACTTCTTCCATTTCAAAATAAGCAATTTTTACACATTTCCCGGAAAAAGAATTCATATAACAACACCGAACAAACCCAGAAGGGAAATTAAAAAAAACCTTCAAAGAAGAGGCTGCGGTAAACTCCGGCGCCATTTCAAACAACGTACGGTCTCCTTCTTTAAGATCTACCCATCTCTGCACGATTTCCAGGTCGTCATGGATAAGTACTCCATCTATGTATTCCCTAAAATATAACGTAAACATTTTTATAGAATCTCGTACTTCATATCTCATTTTATATCTCGGTGTCTCTGGTCTGGGCATAGTACTACCAGGTATCCCTTCTCCTCTTCGAGTTGTTAGCACAGTAACACCAGCCGGCATTTTATTTTGCGGAAAATCAGCTATTGGACTACCTAATGAAGGGGTTTGCTTTTTAGGTAGTTTTGTTACCTGAGAAAAAATCGGAAAAGGAATAAGCTGAAAAATTATAAATAATAAAATTCTATTCATAAGCAAACCTTTTAATCTCAAAATCCTCCATTGTAGAAACATAAATCATTTTACTTTTTTCATCAGCAGCAAAAGTAAAGATATTTTCACTAAGTTTAAACTGTTTCAAAGGATTCCCATCCTTATCAAAAACCAGAATTGTTTTAGTTTCCCTATTTTCATATTCAGCCCCTGAATATATTACAAAAACCATATCTTCAACAACACAAGGTTCAAAATATGCATCCCTGGACTCTCTTGTAGAAACAGTCGACGCACCATCTGCCCATTTTTTTTGCTTTACATTAGGATAGAAGCCATCAGGCCCATGTAATCTTCTTATTAAGTTACCTGATAAATCATATATTTCTATCAAATCTGTAAGTTTACAAAAAAGATATAATCTATTTTCTTC
>JAJQES010000278.1 GCA_021201565.1 Tannerellaceae bacterium | reverse complement strand
GTCATAGTGACTGTCTGGTTATTCGGGTTCTTCACATCCAGGTTGATCACAAACTCCAGAGGAACAGAAGAAGGATTCCCGGCCATAATACCCCCCACTTCCGAAATTACCGAAAAGTTGATTCCACGTGACAGCCTGATACCTGACAACATTGTTTTGGAAACAGAACGGGGAGTATAGGAAAAAGATTGAACCGAAGTGACCGGTTCTTTTTTACCGGCAGCCTCTCCCCTCTCCACAAAAAAGAAGGAAAAAAGGCAAACCAGTGATATTATTTTCAGTTTCATACAGACCTTTCATTGATTATACTTCCCATATCCGGGAAAGCAGAACCAAAAGTAGTCAAAACTTTCATTTATAAATAAAAAGAGTCTGTTTAAAAATCTCAATTCCTGTATAGAATGCTATGTTATTTTTTTACCAGTTGATTCATATTACCGGTCATAAAGGTATGGGAAGTATTATTCCAGCAAATGCCCGGCTACATGGTTATTAGTGATGTAACGGATAAAATAAATATCACTATCCGGGTGATAGGTAAAAAAGAAATACCATGTAGTCCGTTTGCTTTTAGGATAGGCTACATAGTAGAGATTTTTACCATATTTAGCAAACCATTTAGCCGCGACATATTTTTGTTTAAGATGCAGAGTAGCATCTATATCTCCTATTAATAAACTGACATACTTTTCAGCTAAATGAAAATAGGAGAAATATTGTTTTTCATATAGTAGCCAGGCTAAATCAATAAGATAGTTTTCGGTTTCGGGCATGTAAATTACTTTCATTCAAAAAACTTCTTTATTTGTGGTAGAACACGCTCGAGTAATTCTTCTCCTGTAATAGCATTTTTCAACTCTTCTTCTGTTAGGGGAGGTGAAAAAGGCATGTCAGTGGCTCTTGTATACGCTGCGATTGGTTCTTCAAGCATATTCTTACCAGGATTCTCTTCAAAATGCTTATATTTCTTTTCCATATGTTAAATGTTTGGATTAATTAGTGATGCAAATATAAAATTTATTCCCTGAACCGGAGTATATAAATAATCGTTTCTATACCTGTTTTACAACAAGTCTCTGACACCGTAGTAAGTTATAACAATTTTATGTAACTTTGTTATATAAGCAGGCTGTGCAAAAGCGAACGATAAAAAATAACTGTGGAAAAAATGCCGGATATCAAAAGAAATAAACAAACATTCCCTGTACTGGAGATGAGTTGTGCAGCTTGTGCGGCACGGGTAGAGAAAGTCCTTGCCAAGCAGGAGGGAGTTATGGAAGCAACAGTCAACTATGCTGCTGCTACCGTAACAGTCACCTACGATCCGGCCCTTATCACCCCGGAAATACTCCGTTCTGTGATTCAGGAAGCCGGATATGATCTGATTATCGAAACAGATGAACAGGCTCCGGACGAACCGGAACAAAGGCAGGAGAAAAAATTCCGGATGCTTAAACAGCGTACTACCGGAGCGATCCTGCTATCTGTTCCGGTCGTTATGATTGGTATGTTTTTTATGGATCTTCCTTATGCCAATGAGATCATGTGGATCTTTTCTACTCCGGTGATCTTCTGGTTGGGAAGTGGTTTTTATCTCAATGCCTGGAAACAACTCCGGCATGGTTCTGCCAATATGGATACATTGGTAGCCCTCAGTACGGGAATTGCTTATCTGTTCAGCCTTTTTAATATGTTTTTCCCTCACTTCTGGCTCTCCCGGGGAATCCATCCCCATGTCTATTTTGAGGCCTCCAGTGTAATCATTGCTTTTATTTTACTGGGACGGTTACTCGAAGAAAGAGCAAAAGGGAATACCTCTTCCGCCATAAAAAAACTGATTGGATTACAACCGGAAACCGTTACCCGGATCACCCCGGACGGAGAGGCGGAAAATATCCCGGTGCGGCAGGTACGGCAGGGAGACATTTTGCTGGTGAAACCCGGTGAAAAGATCGCTGTGGACGGAACAGTAACAGAAGGTAGTTCGTATGTGAACGAAAGTATGCTCAGCGGAGAACCGGTTCCGGTACGGAAACATCCGGAAAGTATGGTATTTGCCGGTACGATCAATCAAAAAGGAAGTTTCCGGTTCCGGGCGGATAAAGTAGGATCGGACACCATGCTTTCGCACATTATCCGGATGGTACAGGAGGCACAGGGAAGTAAAGCTCCGGTTCAGCAACTGGTTGATAAAATCGCGGCTATTTTTGTTCCGACGATTATGGGAATTGCTCTTCTGGCGTTTGTATTGTGGGTTATTTTTGACCCGGTCAATGGATTTACCCATGGATTGCTTGCCCTGGTCACTGTCCTGATCATTGCCTGTCCCTGCGCATTGGGTCTGGCAACTCCTACCGCTATTATGGTGGGAATCGGGAAAGGTGCCGAAAAAGGAATCCTGATCAAAGATGCGGAAAGTCTGGAGATTGCAAAGAAAACCGATACCGTAGTGTTGGATAAAACCGGAACGGTCACAGAAGGAAAACCGGAAGTAACTGATCTGATCTGGTTAAAGAAAACAGAAGAGCAACAGGCGATCTTGTACCAGTTAGAGAAACTATCAGAACACCCATTGGCTGAAGCGGTGGTACATCACCTGGGCAATTCTACACCTGTTCAAGTTCATGAGTTTTATAGTCTGACTGGACGGGGAATAAAAGGGACAGTAAAAGGGATTACCTATTTTGCCGGAAACCGGAAGTTGCTGGACGAGCAACAGATTTCCATAGATCCACAATTAGAAACTGAGGGAAACCGGTTGACACAAGAGGGTAAAACAGTCATTTGGTTTGCCAGCCAGCAACAGGCACTGGCAGTAGGCGGTATCACTGACAAAATAAAAGAGAGTTCTATCCGGGCCATTGCGGAACTGGAAGTGATGGGAATCCGTTCATATATGCTGACCGGTGATAATGAAACGACTGCCGGCCAGATCGCTCAGCAGGCCGGTATCGCTCACTACAAAGCAGAGGTATTGCCACAGGAAAAAGCGGCATTTATTAAACAGTTGCAGACAGAAGGCCATCAGGTAGCGATGGTGGGCGACGGGATCAATGACAGTGCGGCACTGGCCCAGGCAGACCTCAGTATCGCAATGGGCAAGGGAAGTGACATAGCGATGGACGTAGCTAAAATGACGATTATCTCTTCGGACTTAACCAAAATACCGGAAGCCATCCGGCTGTCGGTACAAACTGTAAGAACCATCCGGCAAAACCTGTTCTGGGCTTTTATCTATAATCTGATTGGGATACCGGTTGCCGCCGGAATTTTATATCCGGTCAACGGGTTTCTGCTCAATCCGATGATCGCAGGTGCCGCCATGGCGCTCAGTAGTGTTAGTGTAGTAAGTAATAGTTTACGTTTGAAATATAAGAAATAAAATGAAAAAAGAATTTAACGTAGAGGGCATGTTTTGCAATCATTGCCGCATGCATGTAGAGAAAGCATTGAATAAAGTAGGGGGAGTCCAAGCATCCGTCACGCTAAATCCTCCGGTAGCCACCTTGATATTTGAAGGAGAAGTGGTTCCATTGCAAATCTTACAGGAGGCACTTTCGGAAGCGGGAGAATATAAGATCACTTGTGATGAATAAAAAAGAAAGATGAAAAAGTTAGTGATTTTTGATTTGGACGGAACCTTACTCGATACAGTAGCCGACCTGGCCCATAGCACCAACTATGCATTAGAACTATGCGGATTTCCGGTTCATCCGGTCAGTGCCTATAAACAATTTGTAGGAAACGGGATCAATAAACTGTTTGAAAGAGCTTTACCGGAAGGAATGAAGACCGAAGAAAACGTACTAAAAATACGAAGTTATTTTGTCCCTTATTACAATGAGCACAATATGGAGGCAAGTGCTCCTTATCCGGGTATTCTCTCTTTATTGAACACTCTCCGGGAAAAAGGTATTCAACTGGCTGTAGCCTCCAATAAATACCAGACTGCTACCGAAGCCCTGGTCAACCATTATTTTAGTGAGTTCAGTTTTACAGCAGTATTAGGACAACGGGAAGGAATCCCGGTCAAACCCGACCCTTCTATTGTATATGAGATTCTGCAAAGAGCCGGAGTAAGGAAAGAAGACACCTTGTATGTAGGTGATTCCGGTGTAGATATGCAAACGGCCTTCCGTGCGGGAATTATTTCAGCGGGAGTTACCTGGGGCTTCCGTCCACGTGCGGATCTGGAAGAGAACCAGGCGGTTTACATCGTAGATACCACAGAAGAAATCGCAGCATTAGCCCTTGCCACTCACGGATGAATCCTCCACTTGTTCCAAACGGGTTCTGACAAAACTACCGGGAAATTCAGCATTGATATAATCCACCAGTTTTTCCCGGATATCTACCCGTAAATCCCAGTTAATAGATGAATTAATACTACTCAATAAAACCCGTAACTCTTTATAATTCTGTTTGGAATCTGTTACCTGGATATTGGCAACACGCCGGTCCCATTTCGGATGAGTTTGTAATAATTCGGTTAACTTTTTACGGAGCGCATCTACCGGGAAACTATAATCCACATACAGGAAAACAGTGCCTAACAGGGAAGCTGTGGACCGTGTCCAGTTCTGAAACGGTTTTTCCATAAAATAGGTAACCGGTAATACCAATCGCCGTTCATCCCAGATCTTCACAACTACATAGGTAAGGGTGATCTCCTCTATCCTGCCCCATTCCCCTTCTACGACCACTACATCATCCAGCCGGATGGGTTGAGTAATCGCAATCTGAATACCGGCCAGCATAGCCCCAATACTTTTTTGAGCGGCTAATCCTACAATGACCCCGGCAATTCCGGCGGAGGTAAGAAGACTAACACCCAACGCACGTACCTTTTCAAAGGTCATCAGGCAAATAGCAACGATCAAAAACGTGATCATTCCTACAAGGATCCCTTCAAAGATTTTCATCCGGGTAAGATTCTGCCGGGCCACCAGGTTATTATCACTCTGTATGTCCAGTTTCCTTTGTAAAATATAAAAAACAAGCCTGACCCCTTTGATCAACAACCAACCGATCGCAATAATAAGCAGGATGGTATTCAGGTCGGTTACAAAATTCTCGTATTTACTCCCTTTCAGAAAGATTTCACTGAATATCTTTAATAAGATCCAGACCACCATTCCAAAGACCGGCAGACGCAACAACTCAATAATAAAATCGTCAGCCTTCGTCTCCGTTCTGGCAGCTCTCTCTTTTAAATGGCGCACAATGTAACGGTGAAGCAGATACAAAAGAAAAACGACTACTAAAAACAACCCTATGCCTATCAACACCCGGTGGGTATCATCTCCCATCAGCTTCTCCAACCATTCTTTCATATCGTTTGTCTGTTTTATCCTTCTCCTTTAATTAGTTGCTTTAGAAAAGCGATTGTCTCCTTCTGGGTAGGTAAATTATACCGGGCTGTACGGGATGCTTTTCCAACTTTAATGGTAATAGTGTCCGGAGGAAGAGCCATAAACATTTCCTCGTCAGTCGTATCATCCCCGATTGCCATAATAAAATCATACGTCTCCCCTTCAATAATCCGCATCGCTTCAGCCCCTTTACTAAAATTGCTTTGTTTGATCTCTACAATTTTATTTCCTTTCATAATCTGCAGGCCGGCCAGCGCAGTGGGAGTCATCAACGCATTGACCAGTTGATTGACCCGTAGTTCTGCCAGCCAGGGATCCACATCCCGGTAATGCCAGACCAAAGCTGTTTTTTTGACTTCCAGACGGGATTTAGGTGTTTTCTTAACCGTATGTTTTAATATATTGATAATATCCTTATCCCACTCTACCTCCTTCAATTTCTCATGCCACTGCCCACCTTCTTTATAGAAAGCACCCTGTTCCGCGGCCATATCCACCGGTAGGTCTCCAAACCACT
>JAJQES010000435.1 GCA_021201565.1 Tannerellaceae bacterium | reverse complement strand
CTGTTGTATATTTGGATTTGTAATCCAATTTAACAAAACGGATTTCAAATCCGTATAGTAATTAGTCGGGGATTGCAAATCCCCTCAGTCCAATATTTTCCTGACTTCTTAACTTCTTAACTTCTCACTTCTTACTTCTTAATTTCTGAATTTCAAAAAAAGAATAAATAATATCCACAAAACATAGGTAGTTAATTAAAGAATGTAAAAATTACATCCATCAGCCAGATATACCATAATAGAGCCAAACCACCCTCCGGATCACTAAACAAATTCGTAATTAATTCTAATCAATTATGTTATAAAATATACTAATTTCCGCCCTGTGTAAATAAAGAAAATGATTCATTTTATATATTTCCAATAGCTCATCCATTTCTGCTAAAAATATCTAAATATCCTCCCTTTGTACCCCGGTATATTCCATTTAGTAACAAAATCAGAGTGTTATTAAATAGATTATTCTATTATCTTTGTATCCGCATATTATAACAGCTTGCAATAATTAAAAAATTATATATTTTTATTTCATGAACGATTCACAATTTCAGCAGTTGTTGTGGAACCTTAAAGATAATATGTTGAACTTCGCCTTCAAGTTAACAGCTAACAAAGAAGATGCGCAAGACCTAACGCAAGAGACATTTTTGAAAGCCTTAACCCACAAAGACAAATTCGTAGATAACAAGAATTTCAAAGGATGGGTTTTCACTGTGATGCGTAACACGTTCATTAACGATTACCATCGCCTGCTGCGTGGGCAGACATTAATCGACAATGAGGCCGATCTGTATAAGATAGACAACGTGCAGGACGAAAGTAATTTTTCGCCCGAGACTGACCTCAACCTACGGGAACTGACACACATCATCACCGAAATGAAAGAGGAATACCGCCTCTGTTTCACCCTGTATGTAACCGGCTATAAATATCAGGAGATAGCCGACAAACTGCAGATTCCGATCGGTACTGTCAAAAGCAATATCCACACCGCCCGCGGCTACCTGAAGTCACGCCTGGGAGGTACAAAATAACTAAAAACATACCCGCAACCATCCGGCAGGAGGACCCCCAACGTCTTCCTGCCGGAAAAAACATGCCCTGTTCCCCGCGCAGGCGGGGACCGCATAGGAACAGACTTGAGTTACAAAAAAGAGTGATAAAACCTGCTCTAATGCGGTCCCCGCCTGCGCGGGGAACAGAGCCTATTCTTTTTTTTCAAAAAGACAAAAGTTATAGGGGAAATAAAAAAAATTCCTCTCTTATACCCCTCAGTATCATTCCTTAGGAAAAAACATTCTATTTTTAACATCTTTCACATGCAGCATCTGCCATGCGTCCTGCATCTCTCCTGTATGAACGCCGGAACTGCGCACTCCGGTACACGAATAGATGCATGCAAACTATTGTGAAGTGAATGTACTAAGTTTAATTTTTAATTTAATTTTAATTGTATGAAAAAGATTCTTTTTCCCCTGATGATGGTATTATCTATGTTGACATTTGTAGCATGTGATAAAGATGATGACAACTCGGGTAAGGGAACAAACCAGGTAGAAGTGGATGGCAAAACATTCAAAATCGAAAAAGGTGGCCAAACCTATTTCGGAGTGATTGTCAACGAAGAAGATGAGAAACTGGTAAACGTCGATCTTGGTTTTATATTGGAGGATAACTATGTCCTCGATTTAGAATTAGCCCTCTCCACTGAAAACAAAAAGTTAGAAAAAGGAACCTATACCTTTACAGATAAAGACGTTCCTGCGGCAAACACCATTTTCGGAGGAGAGTTCTTTAAAGACAAAGACGAAGACTCATTAGTAGAAGTGACAGGTGCTAAAATTACAGTAGATGTAGATGGAGAATACTACACCGTCATGCTGGACTTAACATTAGAGGAAGATCAAAAACTGACTGGCTCTTTCTACGGCAAATTAGCCTATGAAGATGAATCAGAGCACGACGAGGAAGAAACCGAAGAGTAATCCCTCCCGTCTTATTCTCTGAACAGTCAAAACAAACCAAAGATTCAATTTTTATCTATCAAATCACCCGGGGTGTACCATCCCGGGTGATTTATTTTCAGAAGTAACGAAGTTGTTCCGAAAACCCGTATCTTTGACTTTGAAAAAACAAACACAATACACATGGAAGATTTAATAAACGGACGCTGCGGCTGGTGTGGAAACGATGAATTATATATCAAATATCATGATGAAGAATGGGGAAGGCTCGTGACTGACGACAACACCCTCTTTGAATTCCTGACACTGGAAAGCGCACAGGCAGGACTCAGTTGGATCACAATCCTCAGAAAACGGGAAGGATACCGGAAAGCCTTCCATAACTTCGATGTTGAAAAGGTCGCCCGGATGACTTCCGAAGATGTAGAACGTTTAATGCAATTCGAGGGGATTGTAAGAAACAGGTTAAAAATTAAGGCAGCCATCAATAACGCGAAGCTATTTATAGACATCCAAAAAGAATTCGGAAGTTTCTATAACTACACACTCTCCTTTTTCCCGGATAACAAGCCCATAACAAATCAGTTAAAAACCCTGAGCGAAGGAGTAGCCACCTCCCCCGAATCAGATGCCATGAGCAAAGACATGAGAAAACGAGGATTCAAATTCTTTGGTTCCACCATCTGCTACGCCCATTTGCAGGCCTCCGGTTTTATAAACGACCACCTGACAGACTGTATATGCAGAAAAAAAGAGAATGCCTGACAGACCAGTTCCCCTAAGTCCCGGAGGGACACCCTATCTTAGTCTGCTGGCGCGGATCTCCGAATCTCTTTACTGGCTCTTTGCTGGCGCGGAATTCTGGTTCCGTGCCCTATCTTAGCAGGTAATAAGGCACGGAAGCTGAGTTCCGCGCAAGCAAGGTGCCAGCAAGGTTTTTCTTTTGGACGGAGGGGATTTGTAATCTCCGACTAATGAGTATTAGGATTTGCAATCCGTATTTTTATTTACAGGAATGTCTTTGGTAAAGGTTGCTATATCGCATTTGGTCAGCGGGGATCTCCTGATCCCCGTCTGTTGAATGTCAGAATCTGTGATCCGAAACTCATCCATCCCTGAACTTATAAAAAACAGGTAGTATAACGGATCACAGATCCTAATACCCATTTGTCGGGGATCGGGAGATCCCCTCCGACCAGGTTAAGGCACGGATCCGGAGATCCGCGCCAGCAGGGGGCCAGCAGGGGGATCCGCGCCAGCAGGGGACTTAGGGAGATGTTTTCTTACCTCTTTACTTAATATATTTGGAAAGGTAATAAAAGGTTTCGTAGGAGGGAGGGCTTTCTATCCGGGCGCGGCTGGAGGCGGTGACGGAGAAGGTGAACCCCATTTCGGCCTCTTCCTGTACGGGCAGGAACAGCTCGGTACCCCGGATCCCTGTGGAGAGGATGCAGCGGGCGGAATTGGTATCAATGTTGTCGGTCAGGGAGTAATGGACGGTATAGGTGTACTCGCCGGCTTCGTCTGACAAGGGATCCCAGCTGAGGCGGAGTTCGTTACCGTTGCGCTCCACTAACACTTCGGAAGGAGTGGGGGGAACGGTGGTATCCATCCAGGGCATCGGGGGCAACTGGGCCGGATATTTGTAATAGTTTTCCTGTAATTCTTTGTAAATCCCTTTCTGGTCTTCCAGCAGGTGCGCTGTCCGGAAGAAGGCAGAGCCGGCACCACCGGCGTGACGGCTGTAATCGATCTGGTCCGTGATGTCGCTGAGTTCCCAGTCCGCTTCGGCTTCATCCAGCCGGTATACGCCGAGGCCGGGTACAATGAACCGTCCGTTGGCCTGTTCGACCCAGGTGTCTACAAAGGGGAAAAAGTCATCATGCAGGTAGTACATCATAGGGACGAGCATGTCGTGTTTCCCGGCTTCCAGCCAGGCTTTAGGATCCTGATGGACAGTTTCGTAGGCAGTCCACCCGGCGTTGGGATTGCGTTCGATGCGGTTGTATTTTCCCAGCGGGGCACTGCTGACCTGTACCCAGGGTTTGATCTCTTTAACGGTGTCATACAGCCGTCCGACAATGTGGTTGATGTTGTCGCGCCGCCATTGGGCTAAGGGAAGTCCTTTCCCGTATTTTTTGTAAGTAGCCTGGTCGGGGAACCGGTTGGCTTTGTCCGGGTAGCGGATGTAGTCAAAATGGATGCCGTCTATGTTGTACCGGCTGGTTAGTTCCCGGACGAGGGAAACTAAGTAGTCGGCTGTGCCCGGCATGCCGGGGTCGAGGTACCATTCGCCATCGTGTTTTTTGCAGAGTCCGGGTGTACGTTTCACGACCGATTGGTTTCCCTGCTGCCGGACCACCTGGTCGGTTCCTACGGGGAAGGTGACAAGCCAGGCATGGCATTCCATATTGCGTTTGTGACACTCCTGAATGGCAAAGGCGAGGGGGTCGTAGCCGGGTGCCTGGCCATACGTCCCGGTGAATACGCGGCTAAGGGGTTCGATCCCGGAAGGATAGATGACGTCGCCCCGGTGCCGTACCTGAAGGAATACGGTATTGAAATTGGCGTCATATAGCTGGTCGAGCATGCGGCATAGTTCTTCTTTTTGCCGGGCCTGGTCTGCTCCGGTTGTAGCCGGACGGGTGGGCCAGTCAAGGCCGTAGATGGTGGTGAGCCATACGCCCCGGATTTCGTGTTTGAGGGGTTCGACGGCCTGGAGGGGGAAAAGAAAGAAAAGAAAAAGGAGGAGGAAACCACCCCGGCCTTCTGGCGGGAAGGCTTTTTTATTTGTTTTCTCCATAGACGTTAATTAGTGGATGGGTGTGCAACGATGGAGAGGGCTTCTACGGGTATATCGGTGGTGATGAAGCCGGCTCCCAGGTGGATCAACTGGCGGATCAGGTCTGGCTTATTGACTGTCCAGACGTTAATGGTGAGTCCCAGCTCCCGGGCTTCTTTGAACCAGTGGGGATGCTGCAGCATCTTTTTGTAATTGTAGTCCAGTCCGGTGTATCCGAGTTCTTTGAGCCGCGCAGGGGAGAGGTCGCCGTTGAGGTAGGCTACCTGGGCCTGGGGAGCGATCCGGATGAATTCCAGTCCGGCGTCGTTGTTGAATGTGATGTATTCCGTCCGGTCTTCCAGTCCCATCTGCCGGATCATTTCCACGGAGGCCCGTGCGGCTTCCCGGTTTCGCTCCGGTGTTTTGTGGGGTTTGAGTTCAAAGATCAACCGGATGCCCGGCAGGGTAAGGCTCCGTTGCAGGTAGCTTTCCAGGGTGGGCAGTGGCTCGCCGTTGGAAAGGGTGAGGTCTTTGATGGCGCTATACGGGTGGTCCTGGATGGAGATGCCCTGAATGGTATCGTCGTGAAAAATGACGAGTACGTTGTCGGAGGTGAGGTGGACATCAAACTCAGCTCCATAGGCCCCGATGCGATGTGCTTCTTCGAGGGACCGGAGGGAGTTCTGGGCAGACCCGTTTGTTTGCCAGTATCCCCGGTGGGCGATGATTTTTGTTTGTGCCTGCACGGAAAGCATACTTATGGTTAAGAAAACGATAAGTAGTACGATTGTTTTTTTAGAGGAAGATGCCATGGTGCTTTTGATGTAATTATAGGGAACGCGGAGGATACAGATTTTTTATTGGATGTGAGGAGCCTGATAAACCGGGATGTTCCATTTGCAATCCGAACTTTTTGAGTAGTAGGATCTCCTGATCCGGAATATATAATCCTTTGTTAATATTTACAATTGATATTTTAAGCGGATTACAAATCCTAATAATCTTTTAGTCGGGGATTACAAATCCCCTCCGTCCAGTAATAAAGAAGTTTGTTTCCCGGCCTGACCGCAGGGCTGTTAAATTCTCCATTTTAAGTCCCGGAGGGACGCCCTATGTTAGCCCAGGGCAACGCCCTGGGTTTGAATACGTTGTCTGTATTGAGTCCTGAAG
>JAJQES010000203.1 GCA_021201565.1 Tannerellaceae bacterium | reverse complement strand
ATTAACTGTCTGGGATAGTTATGGTTTTTTTTTATCTTTGTTCAATCAATAATTTTGTAAACCAATAGTAATAAAATGAGACGTCGTGAATTCCTCAAGACCAGCGCGATAGCAGGCGCAGCACTTACACTGAATTTTGAAGGCTTACAGGCTGCACTCAGCAGCAACACTATGGCCGTGGAAACGGCTCCGGAAATGGTTGCCGTGATGGGTGGAGAACCGGAAGCGTTACTTGACAAAGCACTCGAAGCCTTAGGGGGTATCGGAAACTACATAAAAAAAGGGCAGAAAGTGGTAATTAAGCCCAATATTGGCTGGGACCGGACACCGGAACTGGCCGGTAACACCAACCCGGTACTGATCAAAGCCCTGGTAAAGAAATGCCTGGAGGCAGGCGCTTCTAAAGTGACAGTGTTCGACCATACCTGTGATGAATGGCGTAAATGTTATACATCCAGTGGGATTGAAGCGGCAGTCAAAGAGGCCGGCGGTATCATGGCCCCGGGAAATGAAGAAAGATATTACAAAGAAGTACCCCTTCCGGATGGAGTTAAACTCAAAAGTACCAAAATACATGAAGCGTTACTGGAAGCGGACGCGTGGATCAACGTACCCATCCTGAAAAACCATGGAGGGGCCAAGTTGTCAAGCGCCATGAAAAATTACATGGGAATCGTGTGGGACCGCCGGTTCTTCCATCAGAACGACCTGCAACAATGTATCGCTGACATTTGTACCTGGCCGAAAAAACCGGTGCTGAATATTGTGGATGCTTACCGGATGATGCACCAGAATGGCCCGCAGGGAAAAAGCGCGGCCGACGTAGCCACCCTGAAATCCATTATCGTTTCCCCCAATATTGTAGCAGTCGATACAGCCGCGCTGGGCATGTTTAACCAGGTAAAGAAACTGGATATGGATGCCGTTGGGCATATTACGAAAGGGGAAGAACTGAAACTGGGTACCACCAACCTGGAGAAAGTAAATATCAAACGTATCCGATTATAAGAACATGCAACAAACAAACTATCTGAAATGGACGCGGGTTATTCTCGCGATCCTTTTCTTTGTACCCATCCTTCTCTACTTTATTGATTTCGCGGGAATTATTCCGGATAGCCTGCATTCCCTGCTTCACCTTCAGTTAGTGCCGGCTGTACTGGGAGGGTTTGCCGGATTACTGATCGTCCAGCTCCTGCTGGCTTTCCTTCTGGGACGTATTTATTGCTCTGTGATCTGTCCGGCCGGCGTGTTGCAGGATATTATCAACCGGATCTATTGTACCGGAAAGAAAAAGAAAAAAGGCAGCCGCCGCTTCCGGTATACTCCTCCTATGAACCTATTGCGGTATGTCCTCTTAGGAGCAACGGTTTTGCTGGCACTGGTAGGGATCACCGAACTGGTGGTATGGCTGGACCCTTACAGCAACTTTGGCCGTATCGCCGCCAACCTGTTCCGTCCGGTATATATCTGGGGAAACAATCTCCTTGCCGGTCTCCTGGCGCAAGCCGACAACTATACGCTGTATCATGTCACGATCAAAACGGTTACAACGGCGGGTCTGATAGCCGGCATCACGGCATTGGCCACCTTTATTGTGATGGTCAGTCTCCGGGGACGTCTGTTCTGTAATACCCTTTGTCCGGTCGGTGCCTTCCTGAGCCTGATCTCCCGTTATTCCCTGTTCACCATCTCGTTTGACAAAACGGTTTGTAACAGTTGCGGTAACTGTGAACGGGCCTGCAAAGCGGAAGCAATTGACAGCAAAAACCTCCGGGTAGACACCTCCCGGTGTGTGGATTGTTTTAACTGTATTTCTACCTGCAAAAAAGCCTCTTTGCAGTATGGAGTAAATCCACTCTATAAAAAAAGGAAAGAAAAAGAATCCGTACCAGCGGTTGAAAAGCAACCCATGGCCTACAGCCGCCGTTCCTTTCTGGCAACGGGAGCAACAGTAGCCGTGACGCTGCCGGTGGTTTCCGCCGTAGCGCAAACCGTGCAGGGAAAAGGAGAGAAACGCGCTCCCATCACTCCTCCGGGATCTATCGACCTGGAACGGTTCAGGGACAAATGCACCGGTTGCCATCTGTGTGTGGCCAAGTGTCCGAGCCAGATCCTGCGGCCGGCCGGTTTACAATTTGGACTGGGCTATCTGCTCCGTCCCCATGTGTCTTACCAGGACAGCTATTGCAACTATGAATGTACCATCTGTTCCGAAGTGTGTCCGACCCATGCGATCAGGCCGCTGTCCGTAGAAGAAAAGGTAACCACCCAGATAGGGATTGCCAATTTCTATATAGACCGTTGTATTGTAAAAACAGAGGGGACCGATTGCGGAGCCTGTTCCGAACACTGCCCTACCCAGGCGGTCCACATGGTCCCTTATACCGGCACCCTCACCATCCCGGAAGTGATTCCCGACCTGTGCGTAGGTTGCGGGGGGTGTGAATCCATCTGTCCGGTCAGACCGGAACGGGCCATTATCGTACTGGCAAATACAGTTCACCAGTATGTTCAAAAGCCCGATGAAGAGGAGGTTCGCGACATACAGATCGATGACTTCGGATTCTGATAGAAAAATAGTACCTTTGCTGTAAAATTAACAGCATGACATTTGACGTTCAACAAAACGATATACATTCTAACGCCAGGGCGGGCGTGGTCACCACCGGACACAGCACGATCGAAACGCCCGTTTTTATGCCGGTAGGTACCCAGGGTACAGTAAAAGCTGTCCACATGACGGAATTGAAAGAGGAGATCAATGCCCCTATTATCCTGGGAAATACTTATCACCTGTATCTGCGGCCGGGGACAGAGATCCTGGAACAGGCCGGGGGACTACATAAATTCAATGGCTGGGACCGGGCCATCCTGACGGATAGCGGAGGTTTTCAGGTATTTTCATTATCGGACAACCGGAAACTGCATGAGGAAGGGGCGACTTTCCGGTCGCATATCGACGGGTCTAAGCACCTGTTCACTCCAGAGAATGTAATGGATATTCAACGGAGCATCGGTGCTGATATTATCATGGCGTTTGATGAATGTTGTCCCGGCGACGCAGATTATGAGTATGCCAGAAAGTCATTGGGCTTAACGGAACGATGGCTGGACCGTTGTTTCAAACGGTTCAACGAAACAGAGCCGAAATACGGATACAGTCAGAGCCTCTTCCCTATTGTACAGGGATGTGTCTATCCGGATTTACGGAAGCGGGCCGCGGAATACATCGCGGAAAAGGGAGCGGACGGAAATGCTATCGGAGGACTGGCTGTCGGTGAACCGACTGAAAAAATGTATGAAATGATTGAAGTGGTCAATGAGATCCTTCCTGCAGATAAACCCCGTTACCTGATGGGAGTCGGAACACCGGTGAATATCCTGGAAGCGATCGAACGGGGGGTAGATATGTTTGACTGTATCATGCCGACCCGTAACGGGCGCAACGGACAACTATTTACCCGGTACGGTACGATCAATATCCGCAACAAAAAATGGGAAAATGATTTTAGCCCGGTAGATCCGGATGGGAATACCCGGGTCGATACGCTGCATACCAAAGCCTATCTGCACCACCTGATCAAAGCGGATGAGATCCTGGCCCTGCAAATCGCGTCCATCCATAACCTCGGATTTTACCTGTGGCTGGTACGGGAAGCGCGCACGCACATTCTGGCAGGCGATTTTACAACCTGGAAAGCCGGTATGGTGCGCCAGTTATCCAACCGCTTATAATAGTTAGTAAAGAAGCGTATGAAATTTAAACTTAAAATACTCGATTGGTATATCATCCGGAAGTTTCTGGGAACTTACATTTTCGCGATTACCCTGATCCTGACCATATCAGTCGTCTTTGATATCAACGAAAAGATCGACAGCTTCCTCAAACCGGAAGTCCCGTTAAAGGATATTATCGTCGATTATTACCTAAACTTTATTCCCTACTACGGCAATTTGTTCAGTCCGCTTTTCACCTTTATAGCGGTGATTTTCTTCACCTCCAAGCTGGCAGACAATACGGAAGTCATTGCCATGCTGGCCAGTGGGATGAGCTTCCGGCGGTTGATGGTTCCCTATATCATCTCAGCCGCCATTATTTCCCTGAGTTCCTTTATCCTGGCATCCTACGTCATTCCTCCCAGTAATGAGAAACGAATTGAGTTCCAGAATAAATACATCCGTAATAAAAAGATTGAAAGTGTCCGGAACTTCCAGATTGAGATTGAACCCGGTGTGATTGCCTATTTTGACCGTTATGATGACCGGTCAGGTATGGGATACCGTTTTTCCCTGGACCACTTCAATGATAAGCAACTGATATCCCGGCTGAGTGCCAACTCTATCAAATATGATTCGCTCTATCACTGGACCTTACGGGATTACATCATCCGTGACTTTGACGGGATGCATGAATATATTACCCAGGGCAACAGTAAGGATACGACCTTAGCCATTATTCCGGCGGACTTCCTGATCTCACCGACTGATTGTGAGCTCATGACCACACCGCAACTGGCCACCTATATCGAACGCCAGAAAGTACGGGGGATCGGTAATATACAGACCTTCCAGATCGAGTATCATAAACGGTATGCTGCTATTATGGCCTCCTTTATCCTCACCATTATCGGTGTCTCCCTCTCCTCCCGCAAGATCAAAGGGGGCATGGGGTTAAACATCATGTTCGGGATCCTACTGAGTGTTTCCTACATCCTGTTTACCACCATCTCTTCTACGTTCGCCATCAGCGGCCAGGTAAGTCCTTTCGTCGCGTCCTGGATCCCCAATATCCTCTTCTCCGTCATTGCCATTTTCCTCTACCGGAAAGCCCCGAGGTAACACATCCCGGTTTACCGGGATTGTTGGGTTTTCTGTATGAAGTCCCGGAGGGACGCCCTATCCCAGCCCAGGGCAACGCCCTGGGTTAGAAGACGTTGTCTCTGTTGAGTCCTGAAGGGACGGCATAAAATACGATCTATTAATTTGTCGCTATTTTATTATGCCGTGCTTTGGCTAAGGCCGATCTACGATTCAGCACTCCTTTTCTCCCGGATGGAGGGGATTTCCGAATCCCCGACCAGGGAGTATCCGGATCTCCGGATCCGGTGTTAACAAATTCCTTAAATAATATCCCTATTTATAGTTTAGAGCGGATTGCAAATCCGCATACTCGTCAAGTCGGGGATTTGGAAATCCCCTCCGTCTAGTCAGATGAGGGATAGTTACCTTCACACTGCTGGCGCGTGAATTCCAATTCCGTGCCAGCATCCGCCAGTATAGGAAGCTGATAAACAATTTCACCCTTCGCTTTTCACCTCATTGACGAGTGGTTTCCCTTCCAAAAAAGCGGTGATGTTCTGCAAAGTGGTTTCAGCGATGTTGTGCATAGCCTCAGCAGTAAAGAAGGCCTGATGGGAGGTGACGATCACATTATTGAAAGACAACAGGCGGGCCAGTACATCATCATCAATGATCTCATCCGAAATGTCCTCATAGAAATAGTCTCCCTCCTCTTCGTAGACATCCAGTCCGGCAGCCGAGATCTTTTTATCCTTCAACCCTTCAATTAATGAATGGGTATGGATCAACTGTCCCCGGCCTGTATTAATTAGCATCACCCCCTCTTTCATTTTTGCGATAGAGTCCTCATTGATCAGGTAACGGGTTGCGGCAGTCAGGGGACAATGCAGGGAAATAATGTCCGACTTCCTGTACAGGTCATCCAGGGTAGTATACCGGATCTGTTCCTTCGCGGCAAATTCCTCATCCGGATAAATATCATGCGCCAACACCTCCATTCCCAGGCCTCTTAAACTATGGATCAGGATACGGGCTATCTTACCGGTACCGATAATCCCTACCGTTTTTCCATGCATATCAAATCCCATCAATCCATTCAGGGAAAAGTTTCCATCCCGTGTACGTGAATAGGCCCGGTGGATTTTCCGGTTAAGGGATAACATAAGTGCCAGGTAAATTCAGCCACCGCATACGGAGAATAAGCCGGTACACGAACCACAGGG
>JAJQES010000146.1 GCA_021201565.1 Tannerellaceae bacterium | reverse complement strand
GATTATTATATTTGTCTTATCCAATACTTAACTTATATGAAAACTTAACTTATATGAAAGATGCACACAAAGAACTTTTGAAGGAGATTCAAGTTCTTGCTGGCCCGTGCCAGCAAGAGAGTTTATTTTTCAGGCTACCGGCTGAAAACAAACCGGGACGCGGAAAGAAACGGATGGTTCTTTTGCGCCCCGGACAGATGGATGGTTAGCATTTATTTCTTTAGCCGTTTTTCACGGCGGTAGGCGAAATAGAATACCTGGGGTAATACGGTAAAAGATAAAATCATACAGGTGAGAATGCCTCCTACGATCATGATGGCTAAGGGCTTCTGGACTTCGGAGCCCATGCCGTTGGACAGGGCGGCCGGAAGGAGTCCCATGGACCCCATCAGGGCAATCATAAGCACGGGACGTACCCGTTGACGGATGGCATCGTCAATAGCTACACGGAGGTTACGGGTCTGTTGCAGCCGCTTTTTCATCAGGGCGATCAACAGGATACTGTCTATGGATACGATACCGAATAAGATGATGAAGCCGATCCCGGCTGAGATACCGAACACAGTGCCGGTGAGCCACAGGGAAAGAAACCCTCCGATAAAGGCGTAGGGCATGGCGCTGGCGGCGATCAGGGTGTCTTTGACGGTCCGGAAGTTCATATACAGCAGGAACAGGATCAGCAGCAGGGCGGCGGGGACAATGACCATCAGCCGGGAAGTGGCGCGTTGCTGGCTTTCAAACTCTCCGGCCCACTCCATCCGGATGCCTTGCGGAAGCTCTACCCGGGCGGCTACTTTCTTTTGGGCTTCAGCGATGGTGGAGCCCAGGTCGCGGTCACGGATACTGAAACCAACTCCGACGTAGCGGCTGCTGTTTTCCCGGTAGATAAAAGCGGGTCCGGTGATGAACTGAATGTCGGCGATCTCTTTGAGGGGAACTTGTTTGCCGTCCATCGTGGGGATCAGGATGTTCCCGATCTTATCTTCGTTGTCACGGAATTCTTTCTGGAACCGGACCATAATATCGAATGTGCGTTCGTTTTCATAGAAGGTACTGGCGGCTTTTCCCCCGATGGCCATCTCGACTACGGCCTGCGCGTCGGCCATAGAAACGGAGTAGCTGGCCATGCGGGATTCTTCGAGACGGATCTGTAATTCGGGAAGACCGATACTCCGGAACACATTCACATCTTCAACGCCACGTACTTCACGTATAGCACCAGCGGTCTGGTCAGCCAGGTGTTCGAGCTGGTGCAGGTCGTTGCCGAATACTTTGATCACCAGGGCGCTCTTAACGCCGGCTACATACTCCTCGACATTGTCCTGGATAGGCTGGCTGAAGGCGAAGATGATGCCCGGATAGATGTTCAGGGCCTCCTGCATCTGAGTGATAAGTTCGTCTTTGGTGATCTTTCGTTTCCACTGTTTCTGCGGTTTGAGTTCAGTATGCAGCTCAATATTAAAGAAGCCGGTGGCATCGGTCCCGTCGTTTGGCCGGCCAGTCTGGGTAAGGATGAATTCGACTTCGTCAAACTGCCGCAGTTTTTCTTTCATTTCCCGGGTGATCCGTACGGATTCATCCAGGTTGACGCTGTTGGGGAGGGTGGCCCGGACATAGATGGCTCCTTCGTTCATGTTGGGGATGAACTCGGTGCCCCAAAAGGCGAACCGTACCAGGCAAACCGCCAGCAATACCAGAAACGCGCAGAGGGTTCCTTTACGGTAGCGGGTACTGAATTCATAGAACCGGTAGAGGGTCCGGGTAAAAAATCGGCTGATAAAGTTGGTCTTTTCTTTTACCGGTTTATTAAGAAGTACTTTACACATGACAGGCACATACGTCAGGGAGAGGATCAGCGAACCTAACAGGGCGTATCCAAGGGTAAAGGCCAGGGGCGAGAACATTTTCCCTTCGACTTTCTGAAAGGAGAAAATGGGAAACAGGGCGACTACCAGGATGATCTGGGCAAAAAAGATGTGGGAGGCTACACTGCCGGCGCTTCGTTTGATCAATCCCCCTTTAAGGGAGGAGGTAAAGCGCATGCCCACTTGCGCGGACCGTTTTTCCATGGCTACGAAGACAACTTCCACGATAACCAGTGTTCCTTCGAGCAACAATCCGAAGTCAAGGGCACCCATGGAGATAAGATTGGCGGGAAGGCCCTGGATACGTAGCATGCTGATGGCAAACAGGAACGAGAGTGGGATAACTGTGGCAACGATCAGGGTGGTGCGCCAGTTGAACAGGAAAATAAAGACGATCAGGGAGACCAGCAAAATGCCTTCGAGCATGTTTTTGAGTACGGTGTTGACGGTAGCGTCGACCAGTTTGGTACGGTCCATAAAGGGCACGATCCGGACATTCTCCGGCAGGACCTGTGTATTGAGTTCTTCTATTTTCTCTTTCAGGCGGCTGATGACTTCGCCGGGATTTTGTCCCCGCAACATAATGACAATGCCTTGTACCACATCGTCTTCATCATTCAGGCCGACCTGTCCCAGGCGCGGTTTGGAGGAAACGCTGACAGTCGCTACCTGTTTAATACGGATGGGGGTATCTCCTTTGACTTCTATTAATATGTTTTCGATGTCTTCAATGCTTTCCAGTAATCCGATCCCCCGCACTACATAGGCCTGGCTTCCTTTTTGTATGACATCTCCTCCTACATTGATATTGCTTCCGGCCACTGCTTCGTAGACCTGTAAGGGAGATAGTTCATAGTTGGCCAGTTCGGCCGGGTTGACTTTGATTTCAAACATTTTTTCTTCGCCTCCGAAACTGGCTATGGTGGCAATTCCGGGAACAGAAAGTAGCTTGCGCTCAATGACCCATTCCTGGATAGCGGTTACCTCCCGGACCGGCAGGTCGCTTTCGATGATGTACCGGAAAATTTCGCCGGTGGCTCCTGAGGGAGGTTCAATAGAAAGGTCTACCCCTTCCGGCAGGTCTATGTCCTGCATCCGGTTGGAGGCATACTGCTGGGCATAAAAATCGTCGACTCCATCTTCAAACAGCACGGTGACTACGGAGAGTCCAAACAGAGAGGTAGAACGGACATCGGTTTTCCGGGGAATGGTATTGAGCTGTTGCATCACCGGGAGGGTAACGAACTTTTCGACTTCCTCGGCACTTCGTCCGGGCCACTGGCTGATGATCTGTACCCGGGTATTGGTTACATCGGGATAGGCTTCAATGGGGGTGTTTTTATAGCAGATGATACCGGATACCAGCAGGATCACAGTCATAAAAAGAACCAGGATGTGGTTACGCAGGGCAAAGGCTATAATGTTTTCAACAAACTTGTGCATAGGTTATTTTCCTTTCAATTCTGAATAGATCAACAACTGGTTTTTCACGACTACCTGTTCACCGGGCTGTAGATCCCCGGTAAGGAAGGTGATGGTTCCGGTATGTCCCTGTGGCATGACCCGGCGGCATTCAAATTGTCCGGCTGTGGTTTCTACGACGACAAAGTAAGTGTCATTATCAAAGATAAGGGCATCGGAAGGGACCGCAGTCTTTTCGGTGGCAAATTCTTCTTTTAACCGGATCACTACTGACATTTCCGGTTTTAGTTTAAGTCCGGGATTGGGCATCACAATGCGGGCTTTCAGGGCTTTATCTTCCGGGTCGAACACCTGTGAAAGGGAGGTGACCTGTGCGGAAAATTCTTCACCGGGATAGGATAAGGTAGTAATCACAGCTTCCATGCCTTCCCGGACGAATGACAGGTTGCTGGCATAGACATTGGCAATAATCCATACCGAACTGAGGTCGGCTATTGTGAAAGCGGGCTCATCGCCGGCTGTCAGTGTGCTTCCGGCGGATACGTTGCGGGTAATGATATATCCGTCGGCCGGAGCCGTTACGGCAAATGTCCCTTTTCCCCGGCTGGTGCCAAACAGGGACATATCAGCCTTCACTTTTTCGAGTTCAGCTTCTGCCTGCTGTACTTCTGCCGCGGCTTCGAGCAGGTCACGTTCGGAGAGCATCCCATCGCTGTGCATGGATTCGGCTGTCCGGTAGGCACGACGGGCTACTGCCAGTGCGCCTTCTGCTCCTATCAATGCAGCTTCGAGACTGCTTAGTTCGGCACTCCGGATTTCCATTAATAGCTGGCCTTTGCGAACTTTTTCTCCTACTGTGAAAGCGACCCGTTCGACTACGCCGTCGACTAACGGGGTATAGGTGATGCTTTTATCCGGATCACTGATCACCTTTCCTGTCAGGGTCATCTCCATTTCCGGGCGGGCGGAGACTGCCTGCACTGTTTTTACATTACTCAGAAAGGCCGGCCGGATCTCTGTTTTTTCTTCTGTCTCTGTCTGGTCACTATTCCCTGAGCAGGCTCCCAATAAACAAGCTGAAAGAACCGGAATAATCAATATATATTTCATATTATATAAACGTTTGTTTTATATCACTAATCAAATCCATTCTCATTGAGTTCTGTTCCTACTTTATATTGTAATTCTTCCAGTTGGCCGGACAGGTTCCTGGCGGCCCGCAGGAAGGTTTCTTTGTTACTTTTATAAGTTTCTATGAAGTCTATATATTCCAGCATACTGATGTTGCGTTCCAGCAGGTTGCGGGTGTATATGGCCAGCATCTCGTCCAGTTCCTGTAATACGGGATTTTGTTCGAGCCTTTCGTAGAAGGTGTAAAATGTAGAATAGTTTGCCAGGGCTTCTGCTATTTCATTCCAGACGGTGTTTTGTTGCCTGTTGGCTTCGATCCGGCTTTGTTCGACCTGGATACGGGCGGAACGGATGTTGCCCTGGTTACGGTTGAACAGGGGGAGGTCTATGCTGACGCCCAGGCCGACAAAATCTTTCCAGACGCCTCCATACCGGTCGTAAGCGGCACTGAATGTCAGATCGGGTATACGCCGGGCTTTTTCGAGGGCGAGTGATTTCTCAAAATAAGAGGTTTGTAATCCTGCGCGTTTGAGACCGGGATGGTGTTCGCCGGCCAGTTCAACCAGGTGCGACAGTGTGAGTTGTCCGGGTGGAACATACGTTTTGCTTCCGGTTTCTATTTCAACTACTACCTGGGGAGCCAGGTGAAGCAGGTTTTTTATCTCTTTCTGGAGTCCGTTCCATCCGGTGGTGATCTCTACCTGTTCATTGTCGGCTTCCAGTAGCGCGGCCTGTAAACGTAACAGTTCGCTTTTTGCCAGGTTGCCTTGTTGGACCTGCCGGGCATAGGAGGCGGTGAGTTGGGTAAGGGATGCTACCTGGTTGTCAAGCACTTTGCGGTATTCCTGTAAATAAAGCAGTTCGTCCAACTGTTTACGCAGGTCTGTTTTTAGCGCTCTTAATAACTCTTCAAACTCTGTGACTGCTATTTCACGGGAGATTTTTTCCATACGTACCAGTTTACCCCGTTTATTGGCGGTCTGTACCAGTTGGCTGAGTTCGAGACTGAACTCTCTCTCCTCTCCTGCTTTCCATACATTGAAGTCACTTAGTGTAAAGGTGGGGTTTTCCCATAATTTAGCCTGGGCTACGGCGGCATCGGCCATAGATATATTCATTTTTTCTGCCAGTAATTCCAGGTTCTGGTCCAGAAAGATCTGTTCTGCCTGGTCACGGGTTAGCCGCAGGGGGGTAGTCTCCTGTGCAAACAGGGTTAGGGAGGCGTATATATGTACGAATAGTAGAGAATATTTTTTCATTTTTCTTATTCTGTAATCCGGGCACAAAGGTAATATGCTCCCTTTTGTGTGGGGTATATTCCAGGTTAGACCTTCATTAAAACTACATTAGAAATAGATTAAAAAGGATCGTTAGGTGTCCATCGCCGGATGTCCCGCAGGGCTGTTAAATTCTCCTTTATGATTTTTATTAAGTCCCGGAGGGACGCCCTATCTTAGCCCAGGGCGTTTGAACTGCCCCCCAAAAGTTGGACACCAACAACAAGAATATGGGACGAAAAAGTTACAGTTATCAAGATCGTTTATGGGCGGTTAAAGAAGTGCTTACCGGTGATAAATCCTATGCAGCCGTTGGTCGTATGTTAGCTACAGATCATAAACAA
>JAJQES010000274.1:5015-6048 GCA_021201565.1 Tannerellaceae bacterium | reverse complement strand
ATTGCAAACTTACACAAAAATATTTTATTAATATTCGGATTATCACTATTTGTGTTCCCTTTTTTTCGATTTAAAAATAAGGATATATGAAACCTAAACCTCTGCTAATTGTTATTGTTAATAAGATTAACTATCACTTTAACCATAATATCTTTTTCTTCAGTTCTGCTTTCTGCAATCATGAGCGTAAGAGCTACCAGCTATCCGTTTGTTACCATCGCTGAATGAATGATTTTTGGTTACCAGATAAAGTAGCATGGCAGCTTTTTCTTCAATACTTGGATAAAGTTCATTGCCATCAAAAGTTTGATAGATAGTATTAATCGAACTTTTAAAAGATTCATCTTTTTCGTTACCAAATAAGGAACTTCCTCCGAATTTATCATATAGTTCCTGAATGGCGGCCATTGCGTTTTCATAGGTTGCACGGAATTGACCACCGTAATTTGTATTTTCAATGTTTAATTGTTGATGATCATATTGATCCAGAATATCTAAACCATACGTATAATCTTTAATAACCTGTAAAAGTCCGTTTGCCTGGTCGTCGCAAACATTCTGTCGTGCAGCAATACCGGTAAGTAATTTGATGGACTCCAATGCGTCTTTAAATTGATGTAGTTGTGCCTGTTGGTTGATTGCATATCCTTTTATCAGATATTCTTTTAAAATTTTATTTGCCCAAATCCGGAATTGAGTACCCCGTTGAGATTTTACCCGGTAACCAACAGATATAATTACATCCAGACTATAAATTTTAATAGGTTTATCAGAATTTGCAATGTGCATTTTTTGCACATTGTTTTTTCTTCTAATTCTTTCTCTTTAAAGATGTTGTTAATATGCTTGGTAATGACCGACCTTTCTTTGTTAAATAATTCTCCCATTTGTAGTTGAGTTAGCCACAGCGTATCCTGTTCCAATTTTACATTAAGGTTGGTTTTTCCATCCGGGGTCTGGTAAATAATAATTTCTCCTGTTTTCATAGTTGTCAGAATGTATTGTTTTTCTGTGATTTCAGTTTTTATAAATG
>JAJQES010000274.1:0-5005 GCA_021201565.1 Tannerellaceae bacterium | reverse complement strand
TTGTTTTTCTATGTTATGAATAAAAATATCAAAAAAAGAGGGAAAATATTTGCAGTTTGTCAGACATTCTCTATATTTGTTGCCGGATTAATAAATTATAGAGATGAGCAACGTATTAGTTAATGCATATTGGTGGCGCTTCCTATTACCTTCCCGGTCGTAAGGAACGCAGACTTGTGTATATACTAATAGAAAGATATTATCAAAAAGGTCTGTCGCACTTGCGGCAGACCTTTTTTCGTTAAAGCACTTTTTGAAAACAATAAAATAATAATTATATAAAAAATGAACACGTATCAGATTGACGAAAATGGTTATTATGGAGAGTTTGGAGGGGCATACGTTCCTGAAATCCTTCATAAGTGTGTGAAAGATTTACAGGAAACCTATGTAAAGGTGCTGGAAAGTGATGATTTTAAACAGGAGTTTGATGAATTGCTCCGTGATTATGTGGGACGTCCTTCTCCCTTATATTATGCTAAACGGCTAAGCGAATTGCATGGATGCAAAATCTACCTCAAACGGGAAGACCTGAATCATACCGGTGCTCATAAAATCAATAATACGGTTGGGCAGATCCTGCTTGCCAGGCGTATGGGGAAAACCCGGATTATTGCTGAGACAGGAGCCGGACAACATGGAGTGGCCACTGCTACGGTTTGTGCGTTGATGAATATGAAGTGTATTGTCTATATGGGGAAAACCGATGTAGAACGGCAGCATCTGAATGTACAACGGATGAAAATGTTAGGGGCTACGGTTGTCCCTGTTACTTCCGGTAATATGACACTGAAAGATGCAACCAATGAGGCAATCCGTGACTGGTGTTGTAATCCGGTAGATACGTTTTATATTTTAGGAACGGCAGCCGGCCCACATCCGTATCCGGATATGGTCGCACGTTTGCAATCAGTGATCAGTGAAGAGATCCGGAAACAACTGCTTGCACAGGAAGGACGTGAAAATCCGGACTATCTTTTTGCCTGTTTGGGGGGAGGAAGTAACGCGGCCGGAACGGTTTACCATTATCTGGATAACGAAGAAGTTAAGATCGTGCTTGCGGAAGCGGGCGGAAAAGGAGTGGAAACAGGCGAAACGGCAGCTACTATCCAGATTGGTAAGATCGGAATTATCCACGGCGCCAAAACACTCGTCATGCAGGATGAGGATGGACAGATCGAAGAGCCTTATTCTATTTCTGCCGGCCTTGACTATCCGGGTATCGGGCCTTTATATCCCAGCCTGGTGGCACGCGGGCGGGCGACGGTCTATTCTATTAATGATGATGAAGCACTGGATGCCGCTTTTGAACTGACACGTATTGAAGGAATTATTCCTGCGCTTGAATCTTCACATGCACTGGCTGCTCTCAAAAAGATAACTTTCAAACCGGACGACTTAGTGGTGCTTACCGTATCCGGCCGGGGAGATAAAGATATAGAGACCTACGTGAAAGCAATGAATGAAAGAAATAACCGGTAAATAATATATCTATGAACTATACATTTAAAACTATTCGTAAGAAGATCCTGGGTGATTTACATACGCCGGTAAGTATTTATCTGAAAGTAAGAGATATTTATCCTGAATCTGCTTTATTGGAAAGTTCGGATTTTCATGGAAATGAAAATAGCCACTCATATATCGCACTGTGTCCGCTCGCCAGTATTGGAATCAATAACGGAGAAAGTACGGCGAAATTTCCGGATGGTACCCGGGAAATACAACCCATAACGGAAGGGTATAATGTGGCGGATGCGATGAACGATTTCCTCAAACGGTTTACTATTGAAGGTGAAAACCGGAAAGAATGTGGACTGTTTGGCTATACAGCCTTTGATGCGGTTCGTTATTTTGAGAATATTCCGGTGATGGAAGCACATCATGCGGAAAATGATGCACCGGATATGCTATATATATTATATAGGTATATACTGGTGTTCGATCATTTTAAAAATGAACTGACATTGGTAGAAATCTTGCAGGAAGGAGAGGAGAGTGGATTACGGGAGATTGAAACGCTGCTGGAAAACCGGAACTTTGCTTCGTATAATTTCCAGACAGTCGGTCCGGAAACATCTCCTATTACAGATGAGGAATATAAAGAGATGGTTCGCCAGGGAGTGAAACATTGTATGCGGGGCGATGTATTCCAGATTGTACTGAGCCGCCGGTTTGAACAGGCATTCCAGGGGGATGATTTCAAAGTGTACCGGGCGCTGCGGAGTGTAAATCCATCACCTTATCTGTTTTACTTTGATTTCGGTGGTTTCCGTATTTTTGGTTCTTCCCCTGAAACTCATTGCAAAGTAGAAGAAGGACATGCCAGTATAGACCCTATTGCCGGAACGGCTTTCCGCACAGGCAATGTGGCAGTGGATAAACAACGTACGGAAGCGTTGCTGGCAGACCCGAAAGAGAATGCCGAACATGTGATGTTGGTAGATCTGGCACGGAATGACCTGAGCCGCAATGCACACGACGTGAAAGTTGATTTTTATAAAGAAGTACAATATTATAGCCATGTGATTCATCTCGTATCCCGGGTGAGTGGAGATATTAATCCGGACAGTAATCCTGTAAAAACCTATATTGATACGTTCCCCGCAGGTACTTTGAGCGGTGCTCCTAAAGTACGGGCTATGCAGTTAATTACCGATCTCGAAAAACACAACCGCGGTGCTTATGGTGGTTGTATTGGTTTTATCGGTTTTAATGGTGATTTGAATCAGGCAATTACCATCCGTTCTTTTGTAAGCCGGGGGAATGTCCTGTATTATCAGGCCGGCGCCGGGATTGTGAATCAGAGTAAGGATGAACGGGAATTGCAGGAAGTGAATAATAAGCTGGGTGCTTTAAAAAAAGCGATTGACCTGGCAGTAACATTAAAGAATTAAAAGTAAAAAACAATGAGTATATTATTATTCGACAATTACGACTCTTTTACTTATAACCTGTTGCATATCCTGAAAGAGTTGGGAGCAGAAGTAGAGGTACATCGCAACGACAAGATATCACTGGAGGAGGTGGACCGTTTTGAGAAGATCGTTCTTTCGCCCGGGCCGGGTATCCCGGAAGAGGCAGGTATATTATTGCCCCTGATCGAAAGATATGCGGCCACTAAAACGATATTAGGGGTTTGTCTGGGGGAGCAGGCAATCGGACAGGTGTTTGGAGCAAAGTTGATCAATCTGCCGCATGTACATCATGGGGTCTGTTCGGATATCCGGGTAACGGCCAACGATCCTCTTTTTGAGGGATTATATCCGGCATTCCGCGCCGGACGTTATCATTCCTGGGCTGTCTCCAAAGAGGATTTTCCGGAGTGTCTGGAAATCACAGCCGAAGATATACAGGATGGACAGATCATGGCCCTTCGCCATAGAGAATATAATGTGAGAGGTATTCAATTCCACCCGGAATCAGTACTTACTCCCCAGGGAAAAGCAATTATTGCGAATTGGATGAATTTTTAGTAGATAGTAGTTGGTAGTTAGTAGTACACTCACTTTGTTCGTTTAGTAGAAAAACAAAAATAAAACGAGTATAGCAAGTCTCTACTAAGTGAGCAAAGCGAACGTTCTACCAGCTACTAACTACCAACTACTTAAAATAAAAAGATTATGAAAGACATACTATATAGACTTTTTGAACATCAGTTTCTGGGAAAAGAAGAAGCAAAGGTGATTCTGCAAAATATTGCGGAAGGCAAATACAATGATTGCCAGATTTCCAGTCTTATCACTGTATTCCTGATGCGGAATATTTCAGTAGAGGAACTGACCGGTTTCCGGGAAGCACTGTTGGAAATGCGTGTTCCGGTGGATTTGTCTGACTATAAAGTGATAGATATCGTAGGTACCGGAGGAGATGGAAAGAATACATTTAATATAAGTACTGCTGCTTGTTTTGCTGTGGCAGGTGCCGGTTATCCGGTAGTGAAGCATGGAAATTACGGAGCCACTTCGGTTAGTGGAGCCAGTAATGTCATGGAACAGCACGGAGTAATCTTCTCCAAAGATATAAATAAACTTCGCGAGTCTATGGAAAAATGTAATATGGCCTATCTGCATGCACCTTTATTCAATCCGGCATTAAAAGCAGTGGCCCCTGTCCGTAAGAATCTGGGAGTACGTACCTTCTTTAATATGCTGGGGCCGTTAGTGAATCCGGTGATTCCTGCCTACCAGTTATTAGGGGTATATAATTTGCCGTTGTTACGCCTGTATAGTTATACTTACCAGGAGAGTGGAACCCGTTTTGGAGTGGTACATAGCCTGGATGGCTATGATGAAATCTCACTGACTTCGGAGTTTAAAGTTTCTATGCCGGACATGGAGAAGATCTATACACCTGAAATGATAGGCTTTGACCGTTGTAAAGAGGAAGAACTGTTTGGAGGGGAAACAATTGGTGAAGCTGCCGCCATCTTTGATGCTGTATTGAATAATACGGCGACTTCCGCTCAAAAGAACTGTGTGATCGTAAATGCCGCTTTTGCTATTCAGGTCATTTGTCCGGAGAAACGGATTGAAGAATGTATTGCGGAAGCACGGGAATCTCTGGAAAGTGGGAAAGCGTTGAATGTATTTAAAAAGTTTATTCAGATAAACAAATAAAAGTATCTGTTCGGCGTAGTTAGTATTTTTATGAAATATTGAAGTAATGAAAGAAGACAAATCAAAGATATCCTCTCAATGCCCCCCCTTTAGGGGGCTGGGGGGTAGTGTGGGAATTGATATTCTTGACACTATCATTGCCAATAAAAGACTTGAAGTAGAACGCCAGAAGCAGGCAGTCCCTCTTTCGACATTGATCGCTTTGGGGAATGACCGGATGGAACGTCCTGTTATTTCCATGCGTAAATCGCTGGAAGATTCTCCGGCCGGGATCATCGCAGAATTTAAGCGCCGGTCACCTTCCAAAGGATGGTTACATCCGGATGCCCGGGTGCCAGATGTGATCCCTTTTTATGAAAAGAACGGAGCTTCGGCCTGTTCCATAC
>JAJQES010000091.1 GCA_021201565.1 Tannerellaceae bacterium | reverse complement strand
TTCATGTCGAGAAAATAATCGTCCGAAACCGGATGGAATAACAAGAACCAAAAGAATTAAAATCTGCCGTCTGAGGATCAGACAGCGATACTTCCGCAAGCAGGAATATACTGTTCTTCTGCTGTAACCATCGTCTGATGATAAGATAACACAGTATTCTGCAGGGTGCAAGTTAAAATTTTTGATCAGTCAGGATCCTTCCACTGGGAAATGGGATACTTGTTATCTATACCGACAGGAGTTCCGGCTATATTTAGCGTTGACATACAGTTTCAGCCTCCTTTGCCATATAGTACAAATCCCCTGCAACCAGCCTCAACCGGCTACAGGGGATATTGCGAAGTTTTAGTTCAAACGGAAATTAGATGTCAGACACTTCAGGCTCAGTCGAATACTTGCCAGAAGTGCCACCATCATCACCGGCACCTGAGCTAATTTCAATTGTAAAGACATCAATTTCGTCAAATTCTACGATTTCAATTTCATACTTTAAATATTTCATTTCGACATCTCCTTAATCAGCACTGTTCAGAAGGTATGTTCCGCTTGTGTATGTCAGATTTTCATAGTCACCATACACTGTTGTACCATCCAAAGTGACCCAATAGGCTCGTACCTTGCAAGTCGTTGGTGTATCAGACGAATTATATAAAGCAGTTGCAATATATTTTCCACAACTGCCAAAGTCAGATCCATAGAACGTATAGCCTTGGCTCTCCACAGTGTAGTAAGTCCAGTAGTAGATTTTACTAAACTCAATTTTTGTTTCATTATTTTCAAGGTAAGCTTCAAATCCAGCTGAACTGTAATTCAATGTATCTAGACCTGTAACAAATCTCCAATAATAACCTGTATCACCGTCAGTTCCTTCCGCAACACCAACCTTTACACTCAGCACATCCGCATCCACAAACTTCGCATAAGCATCGCCTGTCGGGAAACTTTTTAAAGCGGTATATCCATTGTCATCGTCGTAGCTGTACCATCCCGCGAAGATATAGGTGTGCTCCTCACCATCATTATCCGTGAAGGTCAAACTTGCGGTGGGATAACTACTCGTGCTGTAGCAACTACTGATATCTGATGCGCTTACGCCTGCATACAGCGTGTTCGTGCCATAGCCGCTAATAGAGGTAGCTGTGACTTCGGTCGAGTCATCACCGGATGCACCGAGGTCAACGCTGAGAACAGTATAGTTGTAAGTATCATCGGTAATTTCAGCCGAAATGTAACCATCTGCCACATAGTCTGACGGGTCAGAGGTGAGGCATCCGCCGGTGGCAGTGATACTACCACTCAGAGTTCCATCAATATTGCCACCAGCAATAGAGGCTGTTCCAGTGCTTTCAGTAAGAACTGCAATTCTTCCGCTTACAGTGCCATTTTCAACTGTCACAGAACCGCCTTCATAAATATGAACTGCCGCAACACCGTTGCTTTCGGAAGTACTTGTAATGGTGCCTTCCTGCGTATCGGAACTATCTGTAATTGTCAATGTTCCGTTAACTTGAACAGCATTGCCGCTATATTCAATTGAATAGCCGTTTAAATCAAGTGTAGCAGATATGTCGCTATCAACTTTGAAGTATTGTTCCGAATCAGAATTCATTGTAACCACAATGTCAGTATATCCAGACGATAAAGCACTCCAAGCCTGATAGAGAGTTGCATATGATTCCGTCACGTTATTACCATCATCGTCACTGTACGAGACAACAAATGCAGCAGCAACAACAGGATACATATTGTAATAATCGCTGCTTGTATCCGTGATCTGAGTGCCAACTGCGTAACCGTCAGCCAGATAGGTTGATAACGTATGATAGTCGCTATAATAACCGCCGCTAATCACAAAAGTGCCGGTGCTGGCATTCTTTATGGCATAGCTTCCACTTGTAAAGGTTCCATTGGTGATTGTAACAGTCCCGGTGCCACCATTGTATATGTCATATGCTGTACTGCTTACAAAGTTACCGCCGTTGACAACAATATCCAGGCTGCCAGTTCCAACATACAGGGCTGATTTGGCTGTGCTCTCGATAGTGCCAGTTCCAATGCTGTCCATAATTGTTAACGTTCCAGATGCATACTGCGAAATCTGCAAAGCATAACCGGAAGTAACCGAAAGGCTGTGTCCGGCTAAATCAAGTGTTAAAGCCTTATTGGATGCAGAATATAATGTCGTACTATCGACATCAGCAATCAATATAATCTTATCTTCATCACTGGCTGCACTTACAGCAGCTTTTAACGTATTGTAATAACCTGCATAGTCACCGGCATTGTCATAGACAAGCGCAACGCCATAAGTAATATCGCTGTCACTCATAGAAGAGTTCATGCCGCCGACAATGGGAAGTTCCTCATCAGTTCCGATATAATTGACCGCCAGCGTCGTCGTTGTGTTTGCCTTGGAAATATAGCCAATCGCATACCCTGCCAATGCTGTAGAATCCGACGTTGCTGTTATCTCTCCGGAAACAGTCGCACCCACTATCGTGTGATCCTTGCTGCTGTTATCCGTGTAGCCAACCACGCCGCCAGCATATGCCTTGTTGGAACTTCCGCTCCCTGTGGCCGTAATATCTCCGGTATTGGTAAAGCCGGTTGCCGTGCAGGTGTAGCCGTTCCATTTACCCGCAAGCGCACCGACGCATGCACTGCCCGAGCCGGAGTTGTTGATGGTTCCGGAAACTGCACCGCTGTTCGAGCAGTTAATGAACTCAAACTCGCCGCCCTGGGCTGTGGAAATCATACCACCCACATTCGTGCGTGTGTCTGAACCATTTTGTGTTGTCGTGATTGTTCCCGTGTTCACGCAGTTTTCAAGAGTGGTTTTGTATGTACCGGCTGTTCCTCCGTTCACATAGCGCACAATGCCGCCGATATGAACCTCTTTCGTAACACTGGAATCCACACCCGCCGTCAGAGTTCCTTCGTTGGTGCAGTTCAGGAAATATACGGAGGTGCCAGAGTTCAAATTTACAATCCCGCCAATACCGGAAGTATTAGAAGTTGTGATATCCGCCTTATTTGTACAATCCTGAATCAGAATTTCCGTTTCTTTCACCGTTCCGCTGGTCGCAGTGCCGGAACTGTAAGCGGAAGCAATCAAGCCGGCGGAAGCGCCGGTCATCGTGCCGGTAACTGTAACGCCGGATATAGTCGTCACACTATCCTCAGAGCCATAGACAATGCCTGCCAGACCGGCATAGGTTGCCGAGCTGGTTATGTTCAGCGTCACATTTTCAATGGTCGCCCCCGCGCTGACATATCCAAACAGCTGACAGCTCATATTGGAAATGGTGTAGCCGCCGCCGTCAAACGTACCCGCGAACATATAAGTACTACTATCAGCGATGACCAATGAATTGCTGTCCAGATCAATATTCGCGGCCAGTGTGACGGTTTTGCCTGAAAAACTGTCAGCTGTGATTGCATTGCCGTCGCTATCATAAGCCGTGCCATTGACAATCGCGGCAAGCCCTGCCAAATCTGCCGCGTCAGAAATGGTAAAAGACGTGTCTGTTGTGTTATACCAGCTTGTGTCTGCTGTAATCCCGGAGGTATCCGTGTCCGCTGCAAACACAGGGGCAGCGGTCAATGCAAATACCATCGCCAGTGACAAAAGCAGGCTCAACAAACGTTTCGACTTCAACTTAGTCATTTTTATTATTCCTCCATTCGGTTTTATAGATTTTTGAGTATGACTACTCTCACTCTCGCCCTCATGAGCTGATTCCATTCTTGAGCTTTTCATGTTTTATAGGCATTTCACCATTATCAGCTTGCAGCTCTTATAGGTTTCTTGCTCCTGTGAGCTTTCACTCCGATGAGAATGAGCCTTCTATAAAGAGCACACGCCTTTCAGCACCGCCCCATATAGTCCATTACTCACCAAAATGCTACGGCTACGCCGCAAATATAAACACGCTAATTTTCCAATCTGCATCACCTCTCAATTCTTTACCCTTTCTAAGCTTCTTACCATTTCAAGACATTTTGTAATAAACTTAGCCATCTCAGCATGAATAACAATTATGATATTAAGCTCTTATCAGAAACTGTTCATTATGAACTCTGTAAAACATCAGCAATTCGACCGGTCAGACTTTAGCAACAGAAATTAACATAAAACTGCCGATTCAGTATATCACTGTCACTCCCATTTTATTTGCCACATAAATAAAATCAGGATGTAAATATGATGGTAAAAAACACCAGGAAACACGCACCGTAAGGCATCTGCCCGTCCCTAACCGTTCCACCATTATCACTTACCACAGTCACTGTCTCTTCTGCAAAGAATATTGCTAATCATATTATGAACCCATAAACCGAATCCACGATCTCTTCCGCCTGACAGCTTCATCAGATGCCGTTATCTACCTTGAACTTACACGGGATGAAATCCATCCACGATTCCGCACAAAAGCCAGACAACAACTCACAATATTTTCTGTTATCTCACTACAGGAACGTGTACCTTTCTGTATTGGTTCAATATCCTTTAGTACACATCCAATCGTTTATAATTTTAGCACACGATATAGTGAAATACAAGAACCTGCTTTAAGAAAATTCAGAAAATTCGGCTGGCTGATGCAGAAAAAATTCGCCAGAAAGGTACACCTTCCCGATGATTTGATGCCAGAACAATTAAAAACCGCATACTTTCATACTAATACGCCGACGAATCTGCGCCATTTCTTTATGCCCTTGAAACTGTACGAATTTTTGCGCCGCTTACACTCACCTTGATTCTTTACCGCAATCACACCGTCTCATACCTGTCAGCCCGATACCTGAATGAAGACACCGCCATACCGCACTCTCTTGCCGCATTCGCACAGGTACTTTCGCCGGACTTCCACCGCTTGTACCAGTAGTCAAAGTTCTCAGGGAGCGGAGCAGGAATTCTGCCGCACCATACACCCCTGGCTTTAGCGGCAGCGATTCCCTCCGCCTGGCGCTGACGGATGTTCGTCCTCTCGTTTTCTGCCACAAAAGACAGCACCTGCAGGACAATATCCGAAACGAACGTACCCACAAGGTCTTTGCCGCGCCGAGTGTCCAACAGCGGCATATCAATCACGCAGATGTCGATTCCCTTCTCCTTTGTGAGAATACGCCACTGCTCCTGAATTTCTTCATAGTTGCGTCCCAACCGGCCAATGCTCTTTATGTAGAGCAAGTCGCCCGGCTTTATTTTTTTCAGCATACGCTGATACATCGGACGGTCAAAATCTTTTCCGCTCTGCTTGTCCAACAGGATATTCTTCTCCGGCACCTGCTGTTCACGCATAGCAATCACCTGCCTGTCCTCATTCTGTTCCTTAGTGCTGACACGCACATAGCCGTAAACTTCCATTTCATTACCTCATTTCACAATAGTCGCTCGTATCTGCTGACAGGCTGCACTGCACACCAGGCAACAGTCTGCAAGCACCTTTTATACAACAAAAAAGAGCGCCAGAATCATTATATCTGAAACTCAACTACAGTTTATGATTTTGCCAAGCCTCTCGTGAGGCTTGCTCTCATCCTGGTTGTCCGGAGCTTGTGGAGTATGGCGAACGCTACTGCGAGAAGCACCAGAAAGAAGAAAACAAACGCTATGAGAAGTACGACTGGAACCCGGCTGTACGCCGTAGGTATGGACGAGCGTGGAAACGTATCCGTGATAGCTATGCTGCTGCACATCCTTTGTGTGAGCAATGTTTGGCGAAGGGAATCTATACAATCATCATTTGGCCAATACCTCGTATGCTTCATGATTTTTTGCAAGCAGCCGTCTGGATATAAAAAGAACATCCTCATCGTTTGCGGTCTGCTCTGCTTCAGCAGAACTAAACTCGATAAGCAGATAACGCGGAGTGTTGTTCTTTAAAATAATAACTGCTCCACTTTCATCAACCATGCGAGCGACTCGCGAGAAGTTCTGGTTAGCCTCCGTGATGGAGACAAGATTACTGGTGTTTACATTCATGTGTAGGACCTCCTTTATGTGATACTGTTAGTATATGCAATTTTTAGGAGAAATTCAACCTATTTCTGATATTTA
>JAJQES010000051.1 GCA_021201565.1 Tannerellaceae bacterium | reverse complement strand
GTATAGATAATATTATCTTTTCTATAAAATTTCACCTTCCCTTCTGAAAGTGTCTTACAATGATGCATCTGTCCATTTGTTGATGGGACTATATACAACTCTTGTACTTCACTTCCATTACCGCTCAATGATATAATCCTTAAACCAAACCGAGGCGGGTTGTTGTTATTTGTGCTAACAGGCAATTCTGCTATTTTATATATTTTACCTTCCGCGGTTGGGGCAAAGTATCTTGTAGTATTAGTAATATACATATCAGAAGTCATTAAGCCAGAAGTTGTAGCAGTAGCAAGCGGTAAGAGCTTAGTCTTAAGTATCTTTCCCAATGCTCCATCACCCAAAGCTACTATACCATATTCATTATCACCCAAAGTATTTACTATTTGAACTTCACTAAGTTTCTTATTTGCCATCGTGTGTTGGAATTAAAGGGGCGTCTAAATCCATTAATTTTCAGCCCCGGTTAATAAATTATTTTTTGTTTCGTTTTTAACTTAATTCGTTGTAATATTTTATCCTCTGTTTCGTCCTATTATAGAAACCATAGCATAAAAGGCTGTTATTTCTCCATTATCACTATTAACCCCTCTTAAACAAAAATATGTACTCTCTATATTAGTTACTCGTATATAGGTGTTTTTATGATAATACATTGGAGTGTCAGAATAGCTGGGAAAATAGGGTGTTGCTTGAACAATATAGTCTGTATGCTTTAAGTCATGCCAGATTTTTGCTACTCCTGTTTGAATCCTATCGGCATCTGATATAGTAATACCATCACCCCATTTTTTTGTAAGAAGCACTGATTTAGATCGATCATTAACTGCTATAATTCCGGCCCAAAGAACCCCTGGAGCATTCCATTTATGAGTTGAGCTTGGTTGACTAAAATGATGACTACCACTTGAAGAGATTGCATAATTTTCCTTGGCACTCACTGAGATCTTTAATGCATATCTAGTTACAAGAGAGCTACCAGAACCTGAATTTTTTATTTCTACCTGACTGGCAGATCCAGGAACAGGAATTATACCCGTATAACCAATGGTAGTGCTTACAGAATTATTACCATTTGCAACACGAATGTAAGCTCCAGTAATTTCTTGTGTAGAGTTAACCAAAGAGTTATTTCTTATATTAAATCCACCAAACTCACCACCTGTTGCATTTACTATGCCTGTTATATCGACATTTCTAGCTTTCAGGTATCCTGTCACAAAGTTTAAGAGAAGATTCGGATTAAAATTTCCAGAGTCCTTTCCATCTCCATTGTCAACATACTCTTCATATTTATCGCTAAAACTCCCTGAAGCACTTCTGCCGTACTGTGACATTAGCTTATTGTCATGAAAAACAGCTCCAGCGAGTAAGGCAAAATTTGCCATCAGTATTTTGGTAAAAATTGCATCATAAGGTTCTATTTCTTTCCATGTCCCACCATTAACAGAATGGTCACTCTTTGGATCAGGATTGGTAGCACCTGTAAATACACCTTCTTTTGCCAGGTAGTAATATATATCTGTATCCGGATGACCGGTGTCATATAAAACGAAGGGAGCTGTACTATCAGTTCGGGTATATATTCCTTCTTTTACCCAAACTCCTGCCGGATATAGAAGCGGACCGGGCTTACCGGTTTCTCCCTTTTGAATGAATTTAACTTTTGATACTCTGCTAACCTGTGTCATAACGAACTATCTGCCATAATTATTACATCAATATCACTATTAGCCTGGGAACACATCGCATACGTTATTGTAGCGGTTGCTTCTTTGGTTTTACCACTAGCTGTTGTCGAGTAGAGCAGATTACCTTTTGAATCAGAAAAGATGAATTGGAATTTTCCTATAAAATCAGATATAGGTGTTTTACTCGTATCTCCTCTGGTTACACAGGAAGGAGAATATTTTACGGTATCTCCTTCATCTTCTATGGTTTCATTCTCCGGAGTAGGATTCATAAGTATAATGACCGGGTCACTGGCATCAATAATTGTTTCTGTATCAAAACCAAGCATTTCTCCATCTTTGAATACTTCAACTTTATATTGACTATAACTGTCTACCATGTCAGCTGTAATAGTTACAGTGGCCGTTGTTAAAGTGGTGACCTGAGTCCAGGAGCCACCGGTTGCCCGGTACCATTTATAAGTAAGTCCGGTAGTCAGTTCCATATCCCCATCATAAACCACGGCTTTAATTTTTACGGATCCGTTCTCCGTCCGGATGGTGAATAAATTATCATCAGCGGCTGCGATAGTTACCCTATAAGGAGATCCGGTTTGTTTTTCAATTCGCACTGTGTAATCGGCCTCGAGCTGATCTGTAATATTACCATAACTTACAGTTGCCTTTGCTGTAATAGTCCCGGAAAGAAGTCCGCTGACAACTACTAAGTTTTTTAGAATTTTTAGGCCCGGAATCCCATCTTCCCGGCTGACTTGCTGGAAATAATTAATGTAATTAGTTGTAGTGCAAAGACCGGTATTGTCGAATGACAGCTTTGTACTATTATAATACCATTCAATAGCGGTAGGAATTGCTATTCCTTCTGCAACCCGGCTACTGGTAGCTACAAAATAAACAATAGGTTGTTTACTAGTATCGGCTTCCCAGTCAGGGATAACCGTATAACCGTTAGAGGCTCCTCCCTGGTATGCCTGATAGATATCTCCGGAAGGGCATGTCAGAACCGGGATATAAGTACCTCCTTTGGGTCGGAAAGTCACTCTGGTTACTGCACTGGATTGACTCATCTTGATTTCCTCCTTTTATTGATTTGTAATAATTCTGATGTATTATTTTCAGCGGTAATAGGATCCTGCTCTTCGTTTGGTGCAGGATCTTCTGCAGGATAATCATTTGGCTCTTCCGGTAAGTTCTCCGGTAAATCTTCTTCACTACCTTCCATAATAGGAACCGGTTCATCGGTACCTTTTAGTTCAACCTTTCCCTGGTTTCTTTCTATAATTACTCCACCAATATACCGGCATCTTTCTTCCAGGGTTTCACCCTCTATTCCGGCCAAATCTTGTTGCCATAAGATATAATTTCCGTCTGCAGATCTCTGCCGGATACCGGCTAACCCTAACTGCTCGGCAGTAAAGGGTGATACTTTGATATATTTTCCCATATATAATTGGTTTTAAAGATTAATTACCCCATAAAATATTTCCATCCTGATCAGTTAATTCATTACCATCTTTATCCGTGAGGATACATAATGGACCCCGATCTTCCACCTCTAATCCTAAATCCATACTTTTTCCGGTAGAGTCTGTAATTGCCGTGGTTGAGATGGATGGTTTTTCTCCATGTGCTACTTGTTGCCAAGTTGCGCCTGCAGTTTCTTTTTTTGTGAACCAGGTTGCCCGGAGTACGCTTAACGGGTTTTTGATTACTTTTTTGTTTGTGGTAACGATTAGTTTTGGATAGATTATACTCTGGCCGGGAGCAATTTGACCCGGTACTCCACTATAATCAAAATCAAAATCCGGTACACGCCGGCAAATGGTACATGTTTCCACCAGCGCACTTGCTGATGCTGAGTTAGGAAGTGTTTCTTCAGTGTTGGCATATTCTCCCTTACAAATAATACCAACTCCTTCTCCCATAAATTCCCGGTCGATAACAATGGTATCATCATTTACACTCACCAGCTCCGGATCCAGTTCCGGGTCAAATAACCTGATTGTGTTTTCAAGTTGCTTAAACCACCAGAACCGGCGACGAGAAGTATCTGTCATAACGTCGTCTTCTATCATCAAAGTTGCTTTGATCGTTTGTTTTGGTGTATCATTGAATGGATCATAAAACACAGCGGTAGGTACATCCAATTTCATTCCAGGAATAGCCGGACTTTCATTAACACAAACCACCTGATGTGAATCCTGAAAAACAAGTATTTGTCCATTTCTGGGATCCACATATTCTGCATAAAAAAATAAGGTAAGAGGAGTTAAGACCGGTATATTTCGTTTAATTTTTATCCGGCCCTTATCTGTTCCGGAGTCAGTAATCTCATAGTTTAGATTGGATGCGTCAATTATCGCACCAGGCTTATCTTCTCCTTCCATCCATTTCATATTGGTGAGGGAAGCGTTAATATTTCCGGGAATAACTCCGTCCCGGTCAAAAACAACGCAATGGGGTTGTAGCACTAAAGGAGTTAATTCATAATCCGGAGTATACTCTAAAAAATCAAAAGAGTAGGTTTGGCGGGCTGACACACTACCAACAGGTACAATGCTAATACTCGCTTGAAGTGGTTTAAAGCTAAATCGTATTTTTTTCTGTTTCATTATCCAAATGGTATTTCTTGTTTTGCTTCTTTTACTTCGTTACCATCACGTAGGTAGGCAGTGCAGACGAATTTGCAACTACCGTTATTGACAAACCGGTATCCACCTACATCCTCAGTTGTAATATGTATGGAGCTTCCGGCATCTGCTTTGGCTATGTTCCAGGCATTATCTTCCAGTATATCTCCGGTGTCCCGTGTCCAGGAAATATCACTGTCAAGTAGGTCTGCTGTAACATCTGTATTATGGATCCTGGCAACAATAGAAAGGGTTGTATCAACTTCTCCATAATCGAAGTCCAAACCATTACTACTTACAATTTCGATGGTAAATTCTGGATTGCCGGCTAACAGTAACCAGGAAGAAGAATTCCACCGTGGTTCCTGTAGGGTTTTATCCGCAATGCATTGATACTTGCATGAGTTGTGCCATACTTCGTGAGCAACCGTTTCGGTATACCGGTAGGGTTCAAAAGAGGCTGCTACAATCGCACTCCAGATACCTCTGTCTACACTATCCCGGATTATTTTGCCATTGTAGGTGATCCGGTGGATATCCTGAACGATAATACCACGGGCGTACAAATAGGGTTGTTCCGGATTAATGGGTAAATTATCCGGAATCGGTAAATTCTTCGGTAGTCCAAGAACCAAAGCTCTATTCTCCGCTACTGTTTTGTAACTATCTACTTTATCCAGGAAAACAATCTCTCCGTCATAACTGGAAAGATACCAGGAAGATTGCCGATTTTTGTTAGTGAAGTTTCCCCGTCTGGCCAGTTTCATTCCGGTAACAGGTGCGTAGTTTTTCCCAGCAGGTACTTCACTGTCTGCTCCAAGTACAACCAGAATTGTATTGGCAGTGATATTCACATTTACCACTCTCATCCAGCTGGTAAAGAACCCACCTGTATGGCGATAAATACCATAAATGATATCATCGATTAAAAATGGAACAATATCATCATCGTGACGTTTCCGGATCCGGAGTAGGTAAGCATCGTCATCATCCTGCTGGATGGATTCGATGGTTCCTCCCTCTGTGAAACTATAATCGCCTTCCTGAATACTTAATCCGTTCATGATTAGTTCTAATACTTTCAGGAAAGAACGTACTTCGAGAGATTCTACCTGGGCATTGCCATCTGCATCTATTGCTCCACCTTTTCCGGCAGACATGGAGTTTATGAAATTCCGGGTTTTAAATACCCTGGCTAATTCTGCTTCATCCGCATAGCCAGCTTTTATTTTTTTACCATCTACCAGGAGATACTCTTCCAAATAAGACAGCAGCTGTAGCAGATCTATATTATCATGCACATGGCCAATACCGCCGGTACCCTCGGAACCATTACCCAAAAGCCGGAATAAATAATCGGCCAGGTAACCGGCGGATACAGTTCCCCAATTTTCAGAATAGGGACTTTGTACTGGAAATAGAGCCCCCTCGGAAAGGGAAAGGCTAGGGAATTCAACTAACCGAGGGGGCGTAGTAAAAGAACCGACGTCCGGAATATCTATTTCCAGAAGTAATGGCAACGTGTCGGTTCTCTCTATATTTAGAAGAGGTTTGGTGTCGGCAAACCGATAGGTGAATGAATAATGGCTGGGGAGTTCTTCTGTATTATGGCTGACGGTGGATTCTGTTGTTACGATTTGCTGCAGTTGATCTCCGGTGAAGATGTATTTTTTTGTAGCTGGGAAGAAGTCCAGAAGCCATTTGCGTTCTGCCTGGGTCAGGTAACCAGTGTTACGGGTGTAAAGCCG
>JAJQES010000237.1 GCA_021201565.1 Tannerellaceae bacterium | reverse complement strand
GAATAAATCAAATAATGAGATTTATATTATAACCGCTCATGAAGCTCCTATTGTTATGCAGGAGGTTGGACGTTTGCGGGAGATCGCTTTCCGGTATTATGGGGGTGGAACCGGGGAGCCGGTGGACATAGACGAGTTTGATACGATGGAGAATGCTTACCGGCAGCTGGTTGTGTGGGATCCCCGTGAAGAACAGATCCTGGGAGGATACCGTTTCCTGTGTGGCTCGGATGTGCGGCTGGATGCAGCCGGTAAACCCATGCTGGCTACTTCACACCTGTTTAATTTCTCCGGTACCTTTGTAAAAGAATATCTTCCCTACACAGTAGAATTAGGACGTTCGTTTGTTACACTAGAATATCAGAATACCCGTTCCGGAGCAGCTAAAGGAATGTTTGTACTGGATAACCTCTGGGATGGACTGGGGGCTTTATCTGTAATAGATCCGACCCTCAGGTATTACTTCGGAAAAGTGACCATGTATAATAATTATAATCCCGAGGCGAGGGACATGATCCTCTATTTCCTGAAAAAACATTTTCCTGATCCGGAACAATTGATTACTCCTATCACTCCCCTGCAGATCAAAGAAGACCTCGGCCGGTTGGAAGAGTTGTTTAAATCGGATGATTTCAGGGAAAACTATCGTATACTGAACCAGGAAGTCCGTAAAATGGGCATCAATGTACCGCCATTGGTCAGTGCCTATATGAGTCTTTCTCCTAAAATGCGCACCTTCGGGACCGCGGTCAACCACGAGTTTGGGGAAGTCGAAGAAACCGGTATTCTGATCGCAATTAATGAAATCCTGGAAGATAAAAAGAAACGTCACATTGAAACCTATCTGAAAGAAGAATACCAATCAGCAGACCTGATCCGGAAAAAAGAATAAATTGACAGGATATAAAGGTCGAAAATTCAAAAAGAATTAGTTCCCCGGCTTGACCGGGGACCACAAAGGAACTTGCCTGATTTACATTTTTCTTAATGATCCAGTCTGTTTTTATGCGGTTCCCGCTTTTGCGGGAAACATAGCCTGTTTCTTTGTTCTTCTTTCCCCATTCATTCAGAACCCAAATCCCAGTTCAAACATAAATCGAACGGTGTCCGAAGAACCGAACAGAGAATATTTGGTGATAATTTTATTGAGAAGGATCAACCAGACCCCTCCTCCATAAGAGGCATGCCATTTGTTGGAATCTTCGCCCGGAAGCCATACCCGTCCGCAGTCAACGCCGGCAAACAAACCATATTGCAACGGCATAAAACCATTTTTCAAATGCCCCATATCCAGGCGGAAGTCGGAATATTCATAGAAAGAATACCTCCCGATAAAACGGTTGCTCCGGTAGCCTCTCAGTTCGGTTTTGGCAGCCTGGAAGAATTCATATTTATTATTGTAAATAGCCTGTCCTTTTAGCATCACGGCCCAGGTAAATTTCTTTGAAAAAGCAAAATTCATCTCTGCCCGTGCTTCTGAATAAGGGAAGTTTCGTTTGAAATCATTCAGGCTGAACTTCCAGCCGGAAAGTACGGCCAGTTCAAAATGTTTGAAGAAAGGGGTAAATCCCCGTTCATATTTATATTCCACCCCAATATCCGTATATGAATTATAATCAAAGATATAACTGTCATCAGCATACACTGTATTGATAAACCGGTCATCCGGGTTCAATACTTTAAATAGCTCATAACCGGCATGCAAGGTGAACTCGTTATATTTATCAATCCGTTGCCGGAACGAAGGAGTGATCTTTAATTCCCGGATGTTAACCCGGTTGTATTTTCTCTTTTCATCTTTATATCCATCTGTTTCATTCCCAAATCCAAAGAAATTATAGAAGTTATTCGGGAAACCGAAGTTGGCATTCACAATAAATGTCTGCTTTTCATTGTAGAGGGGAAAAATACCCCGGTACATAAAGCCGGTCAGGTAATTGAATCCGACCCGGTGTTGATAAGTAAAAGGAAACCGTTTAAAACCGTATTGGGTGTAAGTATAGAAACTTCCCAGGTTGATACCAAGGTCAGAGTCATAAAAACCCCAGGGTGTGAATGAGCTTGTATGATATTTGGTTTTATCATAGTCATAATGATGTATCTTTTCGTTATCTGAATAGATCGCACGGGCTCCCCGGATAGAATCCAACGTCCCTTTTGCCTCTTTATATTCATAGACCCGGACTTTTTTCCCGGAGCTGAAATTATATTTGTTCTCTCCTTTTCCTCCGATCAGGTAAACCGGAGGTTGTTTGCCGGACTTGCCGGTGACTTCAAAACGGTCGTTTCCATTCAGACCGTATAACCAGATTTCATCCGTTGTCTTTTTGGAATAGGTCTTGTGGAAGATCTCTTTATCCGTATGTAAATCATACATGTAAATATGTACACTGTCTTTATCTGACCGGTCAATCCGGATCAGGTCATCTTTCTGGGTAGCAGTCAGGGACGGATTTTGTTGTAAAATCCGGTAATATTCCCGCGCTAATTCATCCAGTTGGTCCCGCCGTTTTTTCAGGCTTTCCCGTACGTGACCTGTCTCTTCGGCCCGGATACTTTCCGGAATACGTGTGAAGGCTTCGTCAATGACCGGATCGGTCAGTACCTCTTTCAGATAATTGGCCTGCTGTACCCAATCCTCCTCATTACTTTCAGGCGTTAATGCAACATCTAAGGTATAGCCCAGCTTATTGAACTTTTTGATGTTTTTGTATTTTTCGTTGTAATCAAAGATAAATCCCAAAGTAAGGATATTCAATAACTGTTTGAACATAAGTCCGTCTACTTTCGTAAAGGCATGGTTACGGTCAATGACCACCGGGGTAAAAACAATACCGGTAGAAGATTTTCCGGCGATCCAGTTCCAGTTTTCCGGAATTTTGTTCCAGTCACCGGTCAACATATCAAAAAGCCGGGTCCGGATATAAAGCGGTTCATCCACATGATTTTCTTTACTTTCCAATAAAAGATCCAGCATTTGTGAAGTTGTGAGGATGTTTCCTTCTGTATTAATATCCGGAACATCCATGACAACTACAATTTTATCCTGTATCCGGCTACCGTCCGCAATTGTGTCATTTACGGAACCGGGTGGCAGATAGTAGAGACGGAAATCATTGGACGGAAGACCAGCCTGTTCCGCCATATAAGCTGATGAAATAAATGTATAAGGATTAATGATCGTATATGCATCTTTAATGAAAGTGTCCAGATATGTATCCCGGAAGTCACTTTTCCGGTACATATCCTGGAAGAATTCAGATTCCATGAAACTGGTAGAGCCACCCAGTGGTTTTAACATGTAGAGTCTTTTTTGATTGTCTTCCAGGTATAGTCCGTGCAGGTCTTCCGCCTGTCTGACTACCGTAACACCCCCTAACAGGGAAGTAAGATTGGTGGATTGTACCCGGATGGGAGTGGAATAAAGCCGCCGGTAATGTTCTCCCCATAACTTATTATAAATTTTACTTTTGTTTTTTAGTTCCGGTGGGTAAATGGATTTTAATACATAACCTGTGGTATCTGGCAATTGACAGTGGACAGTTGACAATTGACAAGTAAACAGTATCAACAGAAATATAATTTTATAGGTCTTCCTTATTAGGATCATGGGAGTATGTATTAAATTATAATTTGAATGGATTTCTATTTGTAAATCAGAAACACGGCACATTCGTTATTTTTTCAAATAAAAATCTCCGTGTCTCTGTGTTGGTAGTTGCTTTATCTTTTCAGATCGATTTTTCCGACCATTTTAGAGGGATCTACCCAGGAGTCAAATTCCTCAGCAGTTACAAATCCGGTTTCGATCGCTGCATCTTTGAGTGTTTTATTTTCTTTATATGCTTTTTTAGCAATCATAGCAGCTTTGTAATAGCCTATGTGGGGATTAAGCGCTGTGACCAGCATCAGGGAGTTGTCCAGGTGGTCCTTAATGTTGCTCTTTACCGGCTGGATACCGCTTATACAGTGTTCGTTAAAGCTATCACATCCTTCTCCGATCAACCGGGCACTCTGGATAAAATTATTGATGATCATAGGCTTAAACACGTTTAATTCAAATTGTCCATTGGAACCACCAATAGAAATCGCCACATCATTTCCCATCACCTGCGCGGCTACCATCGTCATCATTTCACATTGTGTCGGATTGACTTTACCCGGCATGATGGAAGAGCCCGGTTCGTTTTCAGGAAGAGAGATTTCGGCAATCCCTGCGCGTGGGCCGGAAGCTAACATCCGGATGTCGTTTGCGATTTTCATCAGCGCAACAGCAACCGATTTTAATGTTCCATGTGCTTCTACCAACGCGTCATGCGAAGCAAGTGCCTCAAATTTATTCGGAGCGGTTGTGAATGGTAGTTCTGTTAGGTCCGCGATTTTTTTCGCTACCAGTTTCGCAAAGTTGTCCGGTGTATTGATACCGGTTCCCACGGCTGTACCACCCAAGGCCAGTTCTGCGATCCGGTCCAGTGAATTCTGGACGGCCCGTAATCCGTATTGGATCTGGGCCATATACCCGCTGAATTCCTGTCCCAGGGTAAGAGGGGTCGCATCCATCAGATGGGTACGTCCGATCTTTACGATCGGCATAAAAGCAATACTTTTCTGTGCCAGGGTATTGCGTAACCGGAGGATACCCGGAATAGTTACTTCTGTTAAGACCTTATAAGCGGCAATGTGCATTGCGGTAGGAAATGTATCGTTGGACGACTGGGACTTATTTACATCATCATTGGGATGTAATATTTTTTCCTTATCCGTCAATTGTCCTCCTTTTAATACATGAGCACGATTGGCGATCACTTCATTTACATTCATATTGGTCTGTGTTCCACTTCCTGTTTGCCAGACTACCAATGGAAAAGAATCATTTAGCTGTCCGGAAATAATTTCATCGCATACCTCTTCAATCAAGTTACATTTTTCAGGGGAGAGTACGCCTGCGTCCCGGTTGGTCATGGCAGCGGCTTTCTTAAGATACCCGAATGCCTGAATTACCTCTTTGGGCATACGGCTGATGTCGGTAGCGATCTGGAAATTGTTGATACTGCGTTGCGTCTGTGCTCCATAATAGGCATTCACCGGCACACGCACTTCTCCCATAGTATCTTTTTCTAAACGGTAATCCATAAATTTTTCCTTATAAAGATTTTGGTATAATTATAATATGCTCACTAAAATAAACCGAAAAACCATTAAGAAAGTTTATTCTATGTATTTCAGGGTCTGTTTATCTCTCTACAAAATGTTTTTTTCCTGAAAAGTTTGCCACTTTGCTACCCGGAAGAAACTAATCCTATGCCAATCAGCGGATTAACTATGGATAAAAGTGTAGCAAAGTATGATGCAAAGTGATGCAAACTCTTTATTTTGCTACCCTTTTCACCCGGATCCCTTAGAAATAAGGGAGTTTTTCAGTTAGAAACCAGAGAAAAAAGGATTAAATGCCGGCAACTCCTGACGTGGTTTTATAGGCTGGCGCGGAACCCCGATTCCGTGCCTTACACTCCATTATATTTTTATTTTATTTCTGTTTTAATATGGCACTAATTCAGAGATCCGCGCCAATGAATCAGCGGGTTTTATTCCTGTAAGGAAGTAAGAAATAGCCCGGGATAGGGCGTAGCCACACCCCGGGTGAAAAACATCCACTCCTATTTCAACGCTAAAGGCGTTGCACACAGGATTCCGGGATAGATGCAACCCATACAGGGTTGAGGTGGGTTGGTGGTTCCTTACCCAGGGTAGTGCTTCGCTGAACCCTGGGCTATTTCTAAATCCCCACCGGGGATTATTTTATTTACGATCAAAAATCCATAGAGGCCGGGCTGGTCTGGATAACCAGGGAACTCATGTAGAAAACAGTTCCTCACCTTTTCCTTTCTTTCTGCCCGTGATTTTTGGGTGGGCTACTCTTATTTTAGTAACACGTCCCGGGTCAGCAACGTTGCTGACCCGGGACAGGAACCTAAAAGTAACACTGTTTGCCCTCACATTCTACGGTACGGATTAAAAAAACAGTAAGGGTATGTAGAAGAAAAACTTCAACAAAAAAGAGGATAAATACCCTCTAACTAAGAGCAAAATAGCCAAAAGGGTA
>JAJQES010000171.1 GCA_021201565.1 Tannerellaceae bacterium | reverse complement strand
ATTTCTTATTACGGCCCGCACGTTTTTTAAGGATCGCAGCTTTCATTTTGGTAGAACCTGAATTGTGCTGTCCCCGGACATAGGAAGTCTTTTTGGCCTTCGTTTTTACCTTTTCTTCTTGTGGAGCCGGATTCTTAGCACCTTTAAAAACCATCCCGTTTTCCATTATATCTTTAATATCCATATTCTTTCCTCCTTCTAATAAATGAAAAGAAGGTTTCCGAATCATGGGATTAGAAACCTTCTGTTTACCATTACAAAGATAGTGATTTTAAAGATAACCTGTCTCCGGTATACTTATATATTCAGAATTTAATATATAATCTCCTGTTATTGACCGGACTCTTCTAATTCAGCCAGCGAACTGATGGGAGTAATATTATTCTCATATCCGGAATACCCATAATTCTGATTAATAGTTCCTAACAGATTAGCATTAATCTCATTCTGGGGAAGTGGCCAGAATATATGATAAGGACTTATAATATAATAGTCGTTATGTAAATTATGTACTCCTTTATTATAATAATTATTGTAGCGTTCAATTCTGGACCACCAAAAACTATCCTTCGATAAATCTGCCGGAGAATTATAGATTCCCTCCTGATTAGCCTTTATATAAGAAACACGTACAAGTTCAACATGTCTGAGTTCCTCAAACATCAACTCCCGGGCCCTTTCATCCATTATTACATCCAGTGTAATAGTAGATGCATTGAAATTAGTAGCAGGTGAACAATTTGCACGATTCCTTATTCTATTTACATCATCGGCCGCTTTCTCTTTCTGATTGGTCCAGTAATAGGCTTCAGCTCTCAATAAATAAGCTTCAGCCAGACGATACAAATACCAATCCCCGGGACCTCCTACATAGGTAGTTCCTCTAAAACCATTTTCCACTTCTTCCTGAGGTGAATGTATCCATAGCTTATAATAAGGCCAATCAAACCAGCAACGAATCGTATCCTTGCATAAGAGGGTTCCGTCAGCCATATATTTCTGAACCGGCTGATTGTAATACTCCGGATCTGAATCCTTTAATGCCGGATTATTATATTTTAAATTTTCCATCACAAACCAGTTTCCGGATTCCCGGCTATGACGCAAATCATTTTCATCAGTCCACATTCCTTTTTCTGCATAATAAGTCGGTCTTGAAAAAGCCTCTCCACGACCGAAAATCGCTCTCTGATCAATAAAAGAAGGATCCATATCCTCTGTCTTTGCCTGATTGGACATCCCGATGATTCCTCCGGTTATACTACCGTCACTATTTGTCCGGAGAGGAGTCAGAATACCACTATTCTGGTCGCCATTTGCCCAGAAAGGAGTGGTATTTCTTAAAAACTTAGTATATAAACGGCTTTCTGAATTATCATACCGGTTTACCATCAGCATAATACCCTCTTTGTTTGCCGGAATAGCCTTATTAACAGGTCTGTGTAAATCCCAGATTACATTGCGGATCACCGGATGCTCTGCCGGATGTGGATTCTCAAATGTTCCAAAAGTCTCTTCCATTAATTCATATCCCGAATTATTTATTAAAGCATCTGCCTGTGCAATAGCTTTATCAAATTCGCCTGCTGCCATGTAAAATTTTATCAATAACATACGGCAGGCGCCTTTATTGGGTTTCCCATAATCATCCCGTTCTGAAATATGCTCTACTGCAAATTCAAGATCTTTTATCATCTGCTCTATGATAACTTCCATTTTTACAGACCGGAAATCTAATTTAGGGCTACTTACTTCTTTGGAAAGAAAAGGTATATCCCCAAACTGAAAGACTAAATGATAATACCGGTAAGCCCGCTCAAAATAAGCTCTGGACAACATCTGGTTTCTGACATCTTCTTCCAGATCCAGATCTGCAATCCGGGTAATAACGACATTCGCAAAACTTATCCCCTGATAACCAATACTCCAGGCCCAGTTGATTTTATTAGTTGCCAGATTATAATTATCCGAAGTCGGGGTTACAAATGTGTTCATATCCTGTGAACCACTTGCATTTGAAATCGCACTTACTCCCATATCTGAAAAATTCATTTCCGTAAAAAGAAGAGGACCGTCGTCAGACATGTAATAATACCGTAATTGTCTGGCACAGGTAGTAAGAGCAGACTCCAATCCCTCCTGAGTTGACAAAGTTTCATCGGGTTCAAAGAAAGATAAGGGTTCAGGCTCAAGCCAACTTTCACTACATCCTATAAAAAATGATAATCCGATGATCAAAAACAATGATTTTATATACTTACTTTTCATAATAAATTCCTTTGTTAAAATGTTATGATTGCTCCTATTGTATACGTTCTGGGCATGGGTCCGGTAATTTCCGGATCCCAGTAATCCCATTCTTTTGTCCAGACTGCTACATTCCGGATCGTTCCGTATAAACTTATCTCTTTCACCTGTAACATACTGGTGATCGTAGAGGGTACCCGGTAAGAAACAGAAATATTTTCCAAACGGACAAAATTCTTACTCAGGATCTTTTTAGGTTCCTGTCCCGGTACAGTAGATTTTAAACGCGCATATTCATTGGATTTGTTGTCCGGTGTCCAGTATCCCCTTTTATAAGTATTCTGGAAATCACCCGCATAATTAAAATTATTCAGATAGTCTGTGGTAGCCTCTTTATGCCCTAAATAGGAATAAATATTAAAAGAGATATCCCAGTTATTGAAAAGGTTAAACTCATTCCGGAGTGACCACCTGACTTTAGGAGTTTTCTGTCCAAGAAATACTTTATCCTCTTCATCAATACGATAATCTTCATTCACATCCCTGATTTTCGCATCTCCTGCTTTCTGGCCATATTTAGCTGCTTCTTCCTCTTCTCCTTCCTGCCATATTCCAATGAATTCATAATCCCATATACTCCCGATAGGCTTACCAATAAACCAACCTTGTCTTTTATCATCAATTTCTTTACGTCCTGTCAGATGGCCATTTGCGTCATACACATCTTCATATTGATAATACAAATGCCTGATTTCATTTTTATTGTGAGACAATCCGAATGTTGTACTCCATGTCAGGTTTTTATTTTGAATATTCACCGTATTAAGAGATATTTCAATTCCTTTATTATTCACTTGTCCCAGATTGGCAACAATAGTAGAGTAACCGGTAAATCCAGGCAAACTTCTATCCATAAGCAGATCTGTTGTAGGCATAAAGTAATATTCAAAACTTCCATTGATACGATTGTTCAGGAATCCAAAATCAAGTCCCATATTCCATGAAGAGGTAGATTCCCATTTCAAATCATTGTTGGACATACGTTCTATCTGTAAAGAAGAAACCTCATAGAGAGTTCCGTCAGGTTTAGCATACGTATATTTACCGGCAGTACCTCCATAAAGTTGCGATAAAGCCTGATAAATACCAATATCCCGGTTTCCGTTTTTCCCCCATGACATTCGTACTTTACCATTACTCATTGGAGCCCAGGTGAAGAATTTTTCATTCGTAAAATTCCATGCTAAAGCTACTGCCGGAAAAGTAACACGGGGATTTGATCTTCCGAATGCAGAAAATCCATCACGCCGGACAGAAGCTGTGATCATATAACGATTATCAAACGAGTAAAAAAGTCTTGCCATAAGTGCATCTCCGGTATGACGGGTATCATTACTGTTGATCTCTTTATTAGAAGCCACTTTTACATTATGCCATTGAAGTATATCTGAAGGATCAAACCCGGATGCAGCCATATCTTCCGCCCACACCCTGTATTCTTCAGCACTTTGAAGTAAGGTCAAATCAAAAGTATGTACTTTTGCAAAAGTATAATTCCATTTGATCATATTATCCAATGTCCAGTCCACAGATTGGGCATTCGCCCGGGTTACTACGCCCCCATCCCGGTCTGATACACTCTGGGAACTGCTCCAGGTTCTTTTATTATGCCAGCTATAACGGGGAGCATAATTGAACTGGTAAGAAATATGAAAGGGTAATTTAATCCTGGCATAGATATTTGTCACTACATTTTTAGTACTTTCTACTTTTGAGGAATAGGCATTTCTATATAAACTGTTCGTTCCCGCCACAACATTTTTCTCACCCATCGGCCAGGGATTCAGACTCCCATCACTATTATAGGGAGTAGAATAAGGTGAATTACTGATCTGCGCTTCCCAATCAACCGGTTGATATCCATATTCACGGTTTTGCAGATTGAGGTTTACACCGACCTCCAGGAAATCGGTAACTTCACCGGATAAATTCAGGTTTGAACGATAATTTTTGAAAAGATCTTCTACGATTACACCTTTACTATCCAGATATCCCAACGACCAGTAATAATTTATACGGGAACTTTTCCCGGATAAACTCACATTATAGTCCTGCCGGATTCCTGTCTGAAAAGAAGCGCCATACCAGTCATACGTCCTGCCGGCAAAATAATTTTCCCGTTCCACATCTCCTAAACCTATACGGCTCAACCATACATCCTCTAAATTGGTAGAACCCTGACCAATTACATCGTAATTACGCCATTGTTCCTCTGTCAGATTATATTTTTTCAGATTGTCTGCTGTTGGTTTTGTGTAATAACCCTGGTTGCTAAACCCCGCACTACTGGCAGCATATTCAGAACGGTAATGCAAATATTCGTCCGGGGCATATACACGCCGGTTGGCTCCCATTGTGACAATACCAACGCTCATATCCAATTTAACTGTTGGTTTATCGGATGTTCCTTTTTTAGTGGTAATAATAATTACACCATTCGCTGACTTAGCTCCATAGACTGCTGCCGAAGAAGCGTCTTTAAGAATATCAACAGATTCAATATCCGATGGATTTATTTCAGATAAATCTCCCTGAAAAATCATGCCATTCAAAACAATTAACGGATCGTTTCCTCCTTTCAATGAACGCTGTCCACGTACCTGTAAGCTACCGCCACCGGCAGCACTATTGGATGCTCCTATATTTAATCCGGGAGCAGCTGAACGCAAAATATCCTGAATGGTTGCCGGTCTCTCCTTCTCAAGTTTGGCAACATTGACATGATGAATGGCTCCCGTCAAATCTTTCTTTTTCATGCTTCCATACCCAATGACTACTACATCATCCAGCAATTGAGTATCTTCTCTCATGGTCAGAGACAGAAAAGTTTGATTCGTAATTGTTACCTCCTGACTCAGAAATCCGATATATGACAATAGAAGTTTCTGTCCGGAGGTCGCTTCAATAATAAAAGTTCCATCTCCATCTGAAATTGTTCCATTTGTCGTACCGGCTACCACAATGGTTACTCCGGCCAGCGGTTCATTTTCAGGATCGACAATAAGTCCCCGTATTGTTTGTTGCTGTGAAAAAATAGGGGAGGTAATAAATAATAGAAAAAGGGTCCTAAAGATTAACTTCATTTTATCCTTATAAAAGGACGATTTTCTCTTGCTCAAATAGTAATTGATTTCTCTCATGTTCATAAAAGTTTATTAAGTAGTTATTACTCCGGAAAAACAAATTCCAGGAAGATTATCTATAATGACAGATTAAATAAGACTGGGCAATACTCCGAAGAATTCACGAAAACAACGGGTAAAGTATTTCGGATCATTAAAACCTACTTCATAGGCTATTTCTGATATATGTTTTTCTTTAGCAGGTTTATTAATAAGGAGTAATTCCTTCGCCTTTTGCAACCGGTAATTGTGAATAAATTTACCTGTTGATACACCGGTTAATTCCCGTAATTTACGATTCAGAAGCGTTTTACTTATACCCATAGAAACAGCAAATGCCGGGACATCAAACATCGGATTATGATAGTTTTCCTGCATAAGCTGCATAACTTTATCCATAAAGGTCCTCTCTTTTGATCCTTCTTTTGCTATATCCATCTGAGTGTTAATTTCAGGCGCCAGAATCAGTAGGACCTTATTCTCATACATTTTCAGATCACTTATAATTAATTTGACTCCTGAATCAGCTAACATGTTTTCAAATTGCTGCCGGTAATTTTCAACCCCAAGGTGTATGAACTTTTCGTGTATATTCATGCGCTTTCCTTATAAATAGTAGATTAACTGTACAAATGTAAGTCCAGGCAAAAAGCACCAATGTGGTTTTTTGATTTTCAAT
>JAJQES010000417.1 GCA_021201565.1 Tannerellaceae bacterium | reverse complement strand
TATGGAACCGGGGTCTTATCTGCTGTCTGGCACCGTCTGATTCTCGGCAAAGGGGAGTTTGCTGCCTTTGAAAAGACATTTTATAAATAATCCTCCAATATAGATATAAATATTTTATCTGGTATGCTTTATGACTATAAAGTATAGGTACACACATAATTATTGAATGTGAAGATTTGGTTAGATACGTTGCCCTGCAGGGGTAACAGAGTACAGCCCGGGGCAGAGTGAGCGAAGCGAACAGCACCCCGGGTTAGGAAAAAGTAAAATATTGCGCACTGTAAGTGCAACAGAGCTGTTATATTTTCTGCTGGACTTACAGCCCGAAAAAACGGCTTTGCTTTTATCCCGGGGTGCCGTTCGCTTCGCTCACTCTGCCCCGGGCTGTATTCAATAAGGTTTGCAACCTAAAAATGATTTTGAAACTAATATCTGGATATCAGTGGGTCTCTTTCCTATAATACTTCCAGAGTGAGAACCCAATGGTTCCTATGATCAGCAGGAAGATCAGGAAGGAGCTATACGCTTCTATATAGGCTGTGGTCACATAGGTTTCCGGATAGAATTCAAAGGTGACCAGATGTTCTCCCGCCGGAATACGCATGGCACGCAATGTCCAGTCTGCCCGGATATGAGGGGCAGGTTGCCCGTCAATAAAGGCTCTCCATCCCGGATAATAATAGATTTCCGAAAAGACCGCCAGTTGCTCACTTTGAGCCGATGAATAATATTCCAACCGGTTCGGACGATAGTTTGTCTGTACGATTGTAGCCGTTGAGTCGGCTGTTGGAGTGAATCCCTGTAATTCACCGGCAAACCGCTGGTCGACTACCGCCTCTTCCAGGGGGTTAAGTGTGTCCAGTGCAGCCATCTCCTCGTCGGCATTCGCTACTATCCGTACATTCTCTACAAACCAGGCATTTCCATAAGCAAACGGATTGTACAAAGGTGGCTGCTGTGGATTATAGATCACGTAGCGTGTATTCAGCATATTGAGCGAAGGAATATCCATAAAGGTGGTATACAGATCTTCCATGGTCTCCGCCGACTGTAAAGAGTTGATAATTAAATTGATCTCTTTCCCCAGACGGTGGTCAATCAGTTCCTGGTAACGTCTTAGCTTGGCCGCGTGGTACCCTCCGATGGAATGGTGGTAATAAGATGTGTTAGTTTCCTGGAACGGATTATTCAGATTCAGTACCCGGAAAGACTCTTCATCCTGTAGTATTTCCTGGTCCGCGACAGAGGGTTTATACATCTGGTGCGGATTCTGGCTGATGAAATTGGATGCGTTGATGAATCGTTTATCTACTGTCCAGAGATCACACAGGATCAATACGGTCAGTGCTATGCTTACCCAGGTGGCTGTTTTTTGTTTGTCTTTTGCTTTAAAAAACCAGAACAGCAAGCCGGCTCCTGCCAGGATAAAGAGTAAAGAGCGAAGGGCATCAGCTGAGGCCAGGGCGGCCCGGTCACTGGCAAGTGCCTGTATGGCCCAGTCCGGCAGCTGGTAGTAGCCGTCATAATCCGAACCCAATTGAAGGAACTGTCCGGGCATCCACCAAATAAGCAGACACACTCCTCCGGTAAAGACCAACGCTCCTATCCAGCCATTTTTCAAGGTCTTTTCTTCTACCTCTCCGGCGAATATAACTTTGAGTCCCCAGATGGCAATAATGGGAGCTACCAATCCGGGAATCACCAGGGCCATTTCCACAGTACGGAATTTATTGTAAAAGGGCAAATAATGGAACATGAGGTCATTAAACCAATCCAAGTTACGTCCCAGTGCCAGGAATGTCAGGAAAAGCGCCCCTCCCAGTAACCAGAATTTCATTGGATTTTTGATCACCACCATCCCCAGTATAAAGAGGAAGCAGACCAACGCTCCGAAATAGACAGGGCCGGAGGTAACCGGTTTGTCTCCCCAGTATAATGGCATCTGTATTTCATTTCCCAACTGGGCACCCCGTGCTGCGTATGCTTTGTATATTTCCGAATCTCTGCCTAAAGTAACTGCGGAGGCTCTTCCATACACATCCGGGATCAGTAAAGTGAGTAATTCCTGTTTGCCGTAACTCCATTGAAAAGCATATTCTTTATCCAATCCGCCTGAGATCTTTTCTCCCTGCGATGAGGTAGTCGTCAGTTCCGTTTTCCCACGGATAGAGTGTTGCCCCAGATCCCAGTCTGCATATAATTTCCTGAGATTCGGTAAAATCGCCAGAATAACACAAACAGCCATAATACCGGTTACTTTTCCTAATTCTCCGACATCTTTCCCTTTTACCTGCATCACCAGATAGCCCAGATAGATAAACAGGCATAACAGGAACAGATAATAGGTGATCTGAATGTGCCCGTTACTGATAGAGAATGTGATTCCCAGCAGGAACAGCAACGCTCCCCAGAGGTAATTCCGCTTGAAAAGGAGAGCCATTCCCGCTAATGTTAACGGCATATAGGCGATTACATACGCTTTTAGGATATGGCCTGCTTCAATGATAATTATATTGTAGGAAGCAAAAGCAAAGGCAATTGCTCCGGCAATGGACAACCACCAGCTTGCGCCCATGACGCACATCAGAATATAGAAACACACCAATCCGATCAGAACCATCGTTGCGTCTCCTGAACTAACTGCTTTAAAGGGTTTTTCCAGCCATTTATGTCCGGGAAGCGAGGGTGCGGCCTCTCCATAAGTCGCTACGTAGGGCATACCACCAAACATCGCATCCGACCAGACACTGAATTCGCCGGGTTCCGCCGTCTCTTCATATTGTTTCATCTGGCTGCTTCCCATGCCGGCCGCTTTGATGTTATCCGGTTGGTGCAATGTTTTGCCGTCAATTACCGAAGGAGAGAAAAAAACAACCACCAGTGCCAGGAAAATCCCAAGTGCAGCCAGGTGTTTACCCCATTCTTTTGCTAAATTCTTTATCATTGTTTATTTCTTTAATTTTCTTTATACCTTTCCTTTGATCCATTTGGCCGTATAAAAACGGCAGGCAAACCAGAGGTGTCTGAAAAGAGTCGGAACAGTTCCGTAGTAATTGCACATGATCCGGTACCGCTCTTTCAGGGATTTTTTCCGTTGCGAAGAGCTGATGCCTTCTTCCAGGAAACGGGAAAGAACCTGGTGTGTATTATGGATGGTGTTTGCTTGCCGGAGACACCGGATGCACCAGTCGAAATCAGCTGATAACCGGTATTGAAGATCGTATTCGGGAGCCAAGGTGCGTTTTACCAGAAAAGATTGGTGGCATACCAGCATACCCATCCGGAAACTTCTCCAGGATAGAACCGCAGGGGCTTTTAGCCGGCGGGCTCCGGTGACGGTTCCTTCCACATTAATCGTACAGGTTTCACCATACAGAACATCAGGCCATTCCTCATTCTCCGGCAAAGATGCAATAATTTTTTCAATTGTCTCTTTTTCTTCCGGAATATCTCCGGCATTGATAAACCACAGATAGTCCCCCGTCGCAGCCCGGATCCCTTTATTCATGGCATCATATATTCCTTTATCAGGTTCGCTGATCTGGTAACTGATCCGGTCTTTATATTTTTGAAGGATCTCCGGAGTACCATCCGTGGAACCTCCGTCAATCAGGATGTATTCAATATGGGGGTAGGTCTGTCCCAGGACTGCTTCTATAGTCTTTTCCAGCCATTGGGCTGCATTGAAGGTGACGGTGATGATAGAAAATACCGGTGTTTTCATCCGATCTGTTTGTAAATGTTACACGTCTGAGTTACCATCTTTTCTATGGAAAACTCTTTGAGCCGTTCTTCACCCAGCCTTCGCAAGTCATTGGCATATCCGGTGTCGTATAGAATCTTTTCTACCGCGTGCAGAATGGATTCTTTGTCCAGGGGATCGAAGTAACAGGCTGCGCCGGCGGCGACTTCCGGAAAACAACTGGTGTTGCTCAGGCAGACCGGGCAATGATTGTGGTAGGCCTCCAGCACCGGAATGCCAAAACCTTCATACAAAGAGGGATAAATAAAAAGTAATGCATATCTATAAAGAGAAGCAAGCTGGGCGTCAGAGGCACTGATCTGGTGTACCTGGTTCTCAATCCCCAATTGTTTGAGTACTTCGCTTTCCTGTTTGTGAAAGGGTTTACCGGTGCAAACCACCTTCAGTTCTTTTTCTTTCTGCAAAAGAGAAGAGATAGCGTCGATAAACGTCCTGAAATTCTTGTATCCTTTCCGGTCACCCACATATAAAATATAATTCCGGAATAACTGTTCCGATGGTTCTACCCGCTGGTCATACCCATGATGTACCACAGAAATACGGGATGCCGGAATATCAAATAATTCAATAATATCTTTTTTGGTGTTATGGCTGACTGCAATGATGTGAGCCGCCTTTTCAGCCAGCAGCTGCTTGTCCCGGCTGGTTGGGTCGAAGGAGGCAAAAGAGTCCCGGAACTTTTCGTGGATCATATCGTGGATGGTGATCACATACGGTTTCCGGGTTTGTTTCAGGAACCAGGGATCGTAATACGTGGGATGCAGGAGATCATAGTTCTCTTTCCGGAGAACCTTCCGGCTGGCCTGTTGGTTGAAAAAGTAGTAAAACCGCCTTTTGATCCGGAAAGAGATAGGTCCGGGCAGTTGTTTGATCGGCACTAATCCGGATTCCAGCAAATAGAGATTCTCAGACCAGGAAATGGGTAGTTCTGATGAATAGCCCTCCGGCAGATGGGTGATCAGATCGGTGAAATAGCGGGTGATACCTCCTATTTTCTGGAAGGAAAACATCTGGTGGTCGTACACTATCTTTTTGTCTGTTATCATACCCCGTTTGTTTACGTTGCTCTTTTCATCTTTCCTGCAAAAATAGTTCATTCTACCCTCATTCCTCCCTTAAATCCCGTTAAATATTAGTCAGTAAGATCGAAACAGTCTATATTTGCGTTTTTCAAACAGAAACAAATGGGTGAGAAAGTATTGAGATGGTTGGAGAATATATGGCAGACGTTACTGAGTGTGGTAAAGGTTATACTCTTTTCCCGGTGGAGAACTTCTCTGCCGGACCGCTTCTCTAATCCGGAAGAACTGCTGATCCTGGCAAATGGGCCTTCCCTGAACCGGTTGATTGAAGAACATCCGGAGTTTGTCACCGGAAAGACTTTACTGGCTGTGAATTTTTCGGTCTTGTCTCCTTTATATGAGAAGTTGAAGCCGGAGCTGTACCTGATTGCGGACCCGTTGTTCTGGATTGTACCGGAGAAACGGCAACAGCTGTTTGGAACCCTCGCGGAAAAGACTACCTGGCCGCTTCATTTCTTTATTCCTGTACGGGCACAGGTGGACAAAGAGTGGGAGCCTATCCTGAAACAGAATCCCCACATCCATATCCATCTATACAATACAACTCCGGTAGAAGGATATAAGGGATTTTGCCATTTCCTGTTTGATAGAGGCTTAGGAGTTCCCCGGCCACATAATGTACTGATCCCCTCTATTATGCTGGGATTGCGGTTGCCTTTTAAACAGATCTATTTGGGCGGTGCCGATCACTCCTGGTTGCCTGAAATACGGGTGACGGACGACAATGTAGTGTTGGTGCATCAGAAACATTTTTACGATACCCGGCAATCCCGTCCCGATAAGGTACTGATGGAGAATCTGGAAAGTTCAAGGTTACATACCATCCTGTATCACATGCATGTGGCTTTTAAAGCCTATTTTATCATTGAGGAATATGCGCACCACATCGGCAAAGAAGTGATCAATATTACTCCCGGTTCTTATATTGATGCATTCAAACGGATGAAGGTATGAGCGACGGTATTATTATCCAGGCACGAAGTGGGTCTACCCGGTTAAAAAAGAAGGTACTTCTGCCTTTTTATAACGGGAAGGGTATTCTGGAAATCATTCTGGAACGGATAGTGGCCGCTTATCCGGGTCACCGGATTGTACTGGCTACTACTTCCCTTCCGGTAGACGACCCGGTGGCGGAGCTGGCTACCCGGACGGGAGTCAGTTGTTTCCGGGGAGCTGAACTGGATGTATTGGCGCGTTTTACCGGTGCAGCGGAACAGTTTGGTGTCCGCCGCCTGATCCGGGTTTGTGCGGATAATCCTTTTTTGCAGGTAGACTCATTCCGGGAGTTGTTTGAGCAACATACACAAACACCTGTAGATTATGTATCGTATAAGCTGGCATCCGGTCGTCCGGTCATCCTGTCCCATCTGGGCCTGTTCCCGGAGTTGGTAACCACGGATGCCCTCCAACGGGCGGCGGGGTTGACGGAGGATCTTTTGTACCGCGAACATGTGACCAATTATTTGTATACTCACCGGGAGGAGTTCCGGGTGAAGTTTTTACCGTTACCGGGGTATCTGGGGGAGCGGGAGGATATCCGTTTTACGTTGGATACACCGGAGGATTTTGCGATGTTGCAGGAGATATTTGGATATTGGATGGAAATGGGCCAACCGGCTTTGCCTGAATGGATCCGTTGGCTGGATGGACAGGGGGGGTACACGGAACGAATGAAAAAGATCATTGCAGAGAATCAAAAGTAAAAGGAATGAAAAGTACATATATTATCGGTGAAATCGGCCAGAATCATAATGGATCAGTCGACATTGCCAAACTGATCGTAGACCTGGTATCCCGTCCGGTAAAAGAGGACCGGTTTGATCTGGAATTACGTCCGGTGGATGCAGTCAAGATGACCAAACGGGACCTGAAAGAGGAGTTGACCGTTTCGCAAATGAATGCGCCATATCATTCTCCTCACTCTTTTGGCCGTACGTATGGGGAACACCGGGCCTTTCTGGAACTGACAGATGAAGAACACCTGGAAGTTTTCAACCATTCCAGGTCCAGAGGGCTGGAGTTTGTAGAGACGTTGTGTTCACCGGGTTGTCTATCTTTGTTGAAACTATTTACTCCGGACTATTTAAAAGTCGCCAGCCGGGACATGACTAACCTGCCGCTGTTGCAGGCCATGGCTGAAACCCGTATCCCGATGATTCTTTCGACCGGCATGACCGGGAAAAAAGAACTGGACGAAGCGCTGGAACTGATCACCCGTTATCATTCGGAGATTTCTATTTTACATTGTGTATCCCAATATCCGACTCATCCGGATAATCTTAATCTCCATACGATCACTTATCTGAAAAAGCATTATCCGGAATACCGTATTGGTTTTTCTGACCATACCATTGGGATAGTTGCCCCGGTAGTCGCTGTGGGGCTGGGTGCGGAGATTATTGAAAAGCATGTCACTATTGACCGCCGGATGAAAGGGACAGACCAGTTGGGTTCTTTGGGACCGGACGGAGTTAACCGTATGATCCGGGATATCCGGATTGCAGAACGCTGGATGGGAACTGAGGACCTTTATCTGGAAGAAGGAGTGGCCGCGGCTAAAATGAAACTGGAACGTTCGGTTGCTTCTGTCAGGCGTTTGCTGCCGGGAGATGTGATCACTGAAAAGGATATTCACCTGTTGAGTCCGGGGGATGGCTATAAATGGTCAGAGCGCCATTTGATCATTGGCCGGGAAGTGGCCTGTGAAATTCCGGCCAATGAATTGATTTATGAAACCTGCTTAAAATGAAAAGTGATGCAGTTACCCAAACTTATTTTAACGGATATTGATGGAGTCTGGACAGATGGAGGCATGTATTATGACCAGACCGGAAATGAGTGGAAAAAGTTCCATACCTATGATAGCTTTGGGGTGTTGATGGCCCATCATCTCTCTATTCCGGTAGGGATCGTTACCGGGGAGAATACAGCGATCGTGGCCCGGCGTGCAGAAAAATTGAAAATAGATTACCTGTTGCAGGGAGCTACCCATAAAGTAACAATTGTACAGGAACTGATTGACCGGTTAAATCTCCGGTGGGAGGAAGTGGCTTATATCGGTGACGATCTGAATGACAGCGCCTTGCTGGAACAATGCGGCATTACAGCTTCTCCGGCCAATGCTCCTTTCTATGTGCAGGAAAAGGTTCAGTTCGTTACCCGGGTAAAAGGAGGCGAAGGCGCTTTCCGGGAATTTGTGGAACGTATTCTTCTGGAATGTGGTTGCCTGGAAAAAGTAGTGACTGCTATCCGCAACAGCTATAATTATTAATTGTAGATATGCGTCTTTCAGCCGCAGAGAAGTTGCAAACTTCTCATTGTTTCGCTTCCAGGTTATAAACCTGAAAGAGGTTGCTTTCGCTTCTGGATGGAGGAAATCTTCCGGCCATGAGAGGTTGGCTTTCGTTTCTGGATGGAGGGGATCTCCGGATCCCCGACTAACGAATGTCCGGATCTTTGATCCGGCAACAGGCGCATATCCATCTGAGGCAGGCTTTTCGGTCTGTGCCTCCGGTTAAGTTCATCTTATTACCGTATTGAGCTGTACAGCTCAGCGCAACGAGATGCAGGGGCTGTTGATTTGAGATATAGGAGTCGATGAATTGAGCTGTACAGCTCAATACGGTGAGATACCAGAGCCGAAAGGGCGCCTTCTACCAAATCTGCCATTCACATCCCATATCTGTGATGCTGGTATGCATATCCTGTTTTTTTGTTTTCACAAGTGCCAGGAACCGGTGATCCTTAATGGGTTTCCTTTCCGGTTGTTCCAGGCCAGTCCGTAGCAGGAACTATCTTGTTTCTTAAGATGAACCGTGATTTCCTGGTCTCCCAGCGTACCTGTAAATTCTTTTACAAAATTCAGGTCCTCTTTTTGAGCCGGTCCCCTTTTATAACAGTTATTCTTTTTTGTCCGGAAGCCGTTGTTTCAGAAACGTCCATATTTCATGGAAGATGATGGAATTGAGATATTTCATTGTAAAGAAATAACCGGTTGCCGGAAGGATAATACGGAGGATAAACCGGAGCCCGATGGGTTCGACCGGACGGGTGAGAAACCAACAGCCACCTACCCAAAAGAGGGAAATGGCCATATAAGGAGAGATGTCTTTCAGGACGTCGATAAACCGGATGGGGATGATCCGGGCACAGAAATAGTGCCAGCTAAACAACCATATAAAATGGATAGCAATATAGACCCCTACCATCCGGAAAATACCTGAGGAGGCCATACACCAGATGAGTACAATCAGTAAACTACTGAATAGAATATTGGACCACATATAGATGTCGGAACGTCCCTGGCTGATGATCATATTTTTGTAAAGGTCATACAGAGGAGAAAAAGCGCCCCAGATGCAGAGTAGTTGCAGGATGGGGACACTGGGTAACCATTTATCGGTGATGGTTATCCGGATCAGGTCTTCTGCGATAAAAGCGAATCCGCACATAAGGGGGAAGGAGATAAAAGCAATGAAACGGATCATTTTGCGAAGGGCGGCTACTGATCTTTCCGGATCAGTATTGATCTGGCTGAATACCGGTTGAGCCACCTGCGCAATGGTTCCACTGATCAATCCTTTCCCCATGTTCATCCATTTGTTACCCTGTGTAAAGTAACCGACCTGGTTCGCATTGTAGAAGCGGCCTAATACGACTGCTATGATGTTTGTCGAGATCTGGTAAAAGACTCCGGTGACCAGTAGTTTGATACTGAATGGAAACATCTCTTTTAAAGGTGCCGGATTAAATGAAAGGGTAGGCCGCCAGGGTGAATAATACCACTTGAGGATCATCCCGATTAATACATACAAGGTGATTTGTACGGCTATCCCCCAGTAGGCCATCCCGTTCAATGCCATGATAATGGAAACTACATTCGAAAGAAACAGCGAAATGAATTCAATCTTGGTCCGTTCTTTTACTTTCAGGTTTTTGAATAACCAGGCGGTTTGTGCCGTTCCGAAACAGCTAAACAGAAACCCGAGGAAAATAATCCGGGAAACAGCAGTCAGCTCCGGGCGGTCATAAAACCGGGCAATAAGGGGAGCCGAAAAGTAAAGGAGGATGTATAAGGAGATTCCGGCTACAATGTTGAACCAGAACACCGCGTTATAATCGTCGTGGGTAATGTGTTTACGATTGGTAAGAGCAGCCGTGAAACCTCCTTCCTGGATATGGGTCGCAATTCCGGTAAAGACAGCCACCATCCCGATCAGGCCGTAATCTTCGGCAGTCAGAATGCGGGCCAGGATTACTCCAAAGAGTAATCCCAGGATCTGTTGGAGTCCACTGTTAATGCCTCCCCAGAATAGTCCTTCTGCTGTTTTTTCTTTCAGTCCTTTCATACAAACCCATACAAACTTACACAAAAAAGAATGATTATTGGTGTAGTCCGTATGGTTGAATCCAAATAAGGTTACCGATGGGGTGTCCCATCCATCTCAATTTCCAGTTTACCCCCTTTTACAATCTCTGTGTGGTGAAAGAAGAGACTATTGAGTTTCTTCCCGTTTAACCGGACCTCTTTTACATATTTGTTTTCCGGAGAGTTGTTTCTGACAATGAGCTGGAAAGTACCACCTTCTACCGGAATGGTTGCTTTGTCTACAATAGGCCGTCCGATAGCATAGACCGGATTCCCGGGACATACCTGGTAGAATCCGAGGGCACTCATGACATACCAGGCAGACATCTGTCCGCAATCTTCATTGCCGATGATCCCTTCCGGAGCGGGCAGATAAAATTCCCGCAGGATATAGTCGATATATTCCTGTCCTTTCCACGGTGAATTTGTCCAGTTATAGAGATATGCTATATGATGGCTGGGTTCATTCCCATGGGCATACTGGCCGATCAATCCGGTGATATCTCCTGAGGCTTCTTCGCCGTCAATCCGGGAAGAGGTGGTGAAGAGCGTGTCCAGACGTGCTTCCAGTTGTGCACGTCCCCCGATCGTTTCAATAAAGAGATTCATATCGTGGGGAACAAAAAGACTCCACTGGAAGGCATTCCCTTCCGTATAATCACTTTTCATGTGAGCCGAATAGCGGGGATTAAACGGAGTACGGAAGGAACCATCTCCCATTACTCCACGCATCAGTCCGGTTTCAGGATCCAGGTATCGTTTGTAATAGTTTCCTTTTTCCCGGTACTCGTCTGCGGTTTCCGTTAGTCCGGCTTTGGTGGCCAGTACGGAAATACACCAGTCATAATAGGCCATTTCCAGCCCCCACGAGACGGATTCGGGAACAGAGTCCGCCGGAACATATCCGTATTTATCTTTATAATAAGGATGAAGAGTGATCAGGTCCGCTTCACGGGTACCGGCAAACTTTTCCGCCAGGTCCGGCCGGTAAACGGAGGAATGCACAGCGGCTTCCGTCCAGCGTTTCAATTCCCTGTCATTTATTAACTCTTTAGAGGCCAGGTCTGCCAGTACGGAAACAGCCGGGTATCCGACCATACATCCTGTGTAATTGGAGGCCAGGGGCCATTTGGGTAAAATAGTTCCTTCCTGATCACCCTGCACCAATACTTCTCCCCATCTCCGGGCCAGGTGAGGGCGGATGATTGTCATTAATGGATGGAGGGCCCGGAAAGTATCCCAAAGGGAAAATACGGAATAGTTCACATATCCCCTTTCGGCAAGATGTATCCGTTTATCCATGCCTATGTATCGTCCGTCTACATCCTGATAGGCATAAGGCGCGATCATGGTGTGGTATAAAGCTGTATAGAAGTTTGTCAGGATGGCCGGGTCTTCACTTTCAATCCGGATACGGTTGAGTTGGCGGTTCCAGATCTGTTCAGACTCGTACCGGGTTACTTCAAAATCCCAGTGAGGGAGTTCGGAAGCCATATTCATTTCAGCTCCCTCTACATCTACCGGCGAAAGGGCTACTTTTACGTATAACGGTTCATTCTTTTCTGCAAATTTGTAATGAAATTTCAGGTCATCCGTACTAAGCATCCGGAGGAATAGAGAGTCCTGCCTTAGTTTCCCGTCAATGTACTGGTAGATGGTTTCCACCGGTTCGGAAAAAGCAATCCGGTAGGATACGGCATGTTGATGTGCCCATCCCTGTGTATGAATGGTTCCTTCTATTGTGGAATCATTGACCAGCAGATATTCATTGCCGGTTACTTTGTGGCCCCAGTTGGGTTGCAGGATATGGCCCAGGTCCAGCATGACTTTCCGGTCTGCGTGGTTGTCATACGTGTATTTATGAAATCCGACCCGGTCGGTAGACGTTAATTCTACTTTTACCCCAAAGTTGTCCAGACGGACAGAGTAATAACCGGGAGATGCTTTTTCTGTCTCTTTTTTGAAGGTGGCTACCGGTTTCATTCCATGCTGCCCCGAATAAGGTAACAGGGCTACATCTCCCAGATCCCCGATACCGGTTCCTGAAAGATGGGTATGACTGAACGCATAGATAACCGTATCCTCGTAATGGTATCCGCTACTGGCATCCCAGCCCATGAGGTGAGTGTCGGGACTCAGCTGCACCATGCTATGCGGGCGGGTAGGTCCCGGGAAGGTGTGGCCATGAAATCCGGTACCGATGAACGGGTCTACATAGTGGACCAGTTGGACCGTTTCCGGTTCAGCCGGTGGTTGATTACAGGCATTTCCTCCTGCTAAAATGGCGATCCATAAAATAATAGAGATGTTTTTCATCGTGTTTAAAAATAGTAAGTGAACATAAAGAGTACCCGGTGGTTAGTTACAGAATGCGTACCGGTAACCTTTCCGTTTTTCTTTTCGGGGCTTCCATACCAGGCGGTTGTGGCACTGTATTCAAGCCCTGCCCTCCAGTGAGGAATATTATAGGATAGTTGTACCATACCGTTGGTTAGCTGGTCTATATTGCCTCCGGATCCAAAATAATCAGTAAGGTCAGTGTTGAATAGTTGCTCTTTCGTTCCCAGGTTTTTTGAGTATCCCGCGAAAATTCCTCCCTGCCATTTCTTCCCATACGTCATATTCAGCCACGAAGTAGTATAACGGTTACTCATGTAATCCTGTTTGCCGGTTCTTTCATCCCGGTCTTTTACCCAATACCCTCCCAGTATGCTGGTATGTCCCAGATTAGAAGCCAGGACTGTTTTAGCGGAAACAGTAAACTCACCGGTTTCATACGCAAGTTGTGCCATATAGGAAACTGTGGTAAGACGTTCGCTGACTTTATAGATATTTTCACCGACGGTAGATTGGGTTCTGGGTTTAAGAGATAGCATCTCAACCCCTATACCTCCCAGGAAACCATTGTGGTGATAATTGACTCCCGCGAAAAGTTCCGGAATCACACCGTTTTTGAGATAGTCGTCAGACTTGCCCACGGGGCCGCTGCTTAGGGACATCAACTGATAGATCGCAGAAGCTGTCCAGGTAAAACGGGGAGTAATATATTGATAACGTAACTGTGGACTCCGGTTGAAAGGCTGGAAAGGGGACCCGGTAGATAAGTTGATTGTATTTGGAAAAACATCTCCCCAGAGTGGATGCCAGGTTTGTCCCAGCAACACAGAAGAACCTTCTTCCCAGTCCAGTTTCAGATAGGCCTGCCGGAGCCGTAGCATATAGAATGCATCCGAAAAGCCTCCGAAGTCGATTTCAATTTTCGCTGACGTTTTGGCTGTCCCCAGCATAGGACCTGTCATATCAAGACCTAACCGGGTCGTCAGTGTATAAAAGCTGCTGTTGGGTACGGCATTCAGATCTTTCCCGTCGGCATCAAAAAGTTTGTCTTTCGGATAGAGATAGAAAATTCCATTGATCGCTTCGGTATTGTCCCGGGAGTTATAATACAGGTCTCCCCGTACAAAACCGTAAAACTTATAAGAGAAATTTTCCCGTTGAGCAAAACAGGAGAAAATAGTTGTGAATAGAATGGTAAGTGTACAAGCAGTTTTTCTGGTCATGTCTCTATCTGTTTCAGTATTTTCAGTATTTGATTGTTTGAGGCGGTAAAGGTAGACATTTTTACCGATACCATTTGAATACCAAAATATTATTTGTTTCTTTGCTCACAAATTATAAGTCAAATACTATTTGTAAAAACAAATCATAACTAACAGAAACTAATAACATGAAAACTAAAAAGATTCTTTTAGAGGAAAAAGACATCCCGTCCGCATGGTATAACATTGCGGCAGATATGAAAAACAAACCCTTACCTTTCCTGCACCCGGGAACAAAACAACCGTTGAAACCGGAAGACCTGTATCCGATCTTTGCAAAAGAATTGTGCCATCAGGAAATGAATGATACGGATGCATGGATTGAGATTCCCGATGAGATTCGTGAAATGTACCGTATCTGGCGTCCGACACCGTTGGTGCGTGCCTATGGATTGGAAAAAGCATTGGATACACCGGCTCATATTTACTTTAAGAATGAAAGTGTGAGTCCGGTCGGATCTCATAAACTCAACTCAGCACTTGCACAGGCCTACTTCTGTAAAAAAGAGGGCATCACAAATATTACCACTGAAACCGGCGCGGGACAGTGGGGAGCTGCTTTGTCGTATGCTGCGAAAGTCTTTGGGCTGGATCTGGCTGTCTATATGGTGAAGATCAGTTACGAGCAAAAACCGTACCGCCGTTCGATCATGCAGACATTTGGTGCGCAGGTGATTGCATCACCCAGTATGAGTACCAAAGCGGGCCGTAAGATTTTAACGGAGAACCCGATGTACCAGGGCAGTCTGGGAACAGCTATTTCCGAAGCGGTAGAGCTGGCAATGGAAACTCCAAACTGTAAGTATACGCTGGGTAGTGTACTGAATCATGTTATGTTACATCAGACAGTGATTGGACTGGAAGCGGAAAAACAGATGGAAATTGCCGGTGAGTATCCGGACATTGTGATTGGTTGTTTCGGCGGTGGTTCCAATTTCTCGGGTCTTTCTTTCCCGTTCCTGCGTCATAAGATCAATGAAGGAAAAGATATCCGGGTCATTGCGGCTGAGCCTGCTTCCTGTCCTAAGCTAACCCGTGGGGAATTCCAGTATGATTTTGGAGATGAAACCGGATATACTCCGTTAATCCCTATGTTTACCCTGGGACATACTTTTGCTCCGGCTCATATCCATGCCGGCGGTTTGCGTTACCATGGTGCCGGGGCACTGGTGAGCCAGTTACGGAAAGATGACATGGTTGAAGCTGTCGATATTAAACAACTGGATACATTTAAAGCAGCGGTTCTGTTTGCACAGGCTGAGGGAATCATTCCGGCTCCGGAGTCTTCGCATGCGATTGCCGCGGCAATTCATGAGGCCAATGTGGCAAAAGAAGAAGGCCGTCAAAAAACTATCCTGTTTAATTTATCCGGTCATGGTCTGATCGATATGACAGCCTATGACCAATATATTTCCGGTGATTTACAGAATTATGAGTTATCCGATGCGGAAATCGCAGGGAATCTCGATAAACTGGAAAAGATCGTATAAAATTAAAAGAGCTTATAAATTGAAAGTTGTGCAACCCGGAGATTCACATCTCCGGAATTGCTTGTTATAAGTGTGTCTTTGAACTATTTCTTTGTTATGAAAAGATCTCTTCATATTCTGAAAGAGAACTATTTATGGTTTGTGAATTCAAATTGTAAGCTTGCTCTGCATCATTCCACATTCCATACGTAGAATAAATCATCCCTTCCGATTCATTATATGTATAAGTCATCAGGTAAAAGGGTTGCCATATTTCCTTCTTTTTATCCCAGCGGGAGACCTGTTTTTCAGTTACTTTACCTTCCGGATTGTATTTGAATTCATACTTAAACTGTTTGTTTAACAGGTTATTGTCTTGTTTGTAAACAACTTTGGAAATGACCTGGCCGTTTTCCTCCTGTGTTTCATATATATAGTTGGCAGGCAGGGAGGAATGTGCGTAAATACCCATTGTCATAAAGGCAATCAAAATCAGCGTGTTTCTGAAACGAGCTAACATTTTCATACTATTAAATTTTTTAATCGGTTTGACAATATGATGCAAATTTATGGGATATTTCTTGGTTAAAGCAATATTTTAATAACAATTTGTTATTAAAATGTGAATAATTAACAAATATTCGGTTGGGGATCTGATAGTGCTTTTGATGAGTTGTAACAATTTGTAAGTATTGTGTGGTTTTTCTATTATTAAAGAAGGCATTCCATTAACAAAATGTGGGGAAAACAGGTGATTTGTTTTAAACTTGTACTTTATATTGTATATTTGTAGGAAGTGGATTATTTAACAAATGTATCATGAAAAACATAACACGAAGAACAGCTATTAAAACCATGGTCGCCGGGAGTGCAGCGATGGCCGTATCCGGTATAGACGCATCTGTGGCATCAACTACTAAAACAACCCGCCAACCGTTAAAAGGAAATATCCGCCATTCGGTAAGTAAATGGTGTTTTGGAAATTATGAACTCGATGAATTTTGCCGTATCTGTAAAGAGATCGGAATTGAATCTGTCGAATTACTTGATCCCCATGAATGGCCTGTTGTGCAAAAGCATGGCTTAACAGTGGCCATGACACAGGGAGCAGGTCTGGGAATAGACAGAGGGTTCAATGATCCTTCTCTACATGATGAACTGGTAGCCAGTTATGAAAAAGTGATTCCTATGGTAGCAGAAGCAGGGTTGACCAACCTGATCTGTTTTTCCGGCCGCCGCAATGGAGTGACAGACCTGCAGGGATGGGAAAACTGCGAGAAAGGCCTGAAACGGATCACCCCGGTTGCCGAGAAATATAATGTGGTGTTGACAATGGAATTGCTGAATAGTGTAGGGCATAAAGATTATCTGTGTGATCACACGGTCTGGGGAGTTGAATTGTGCCGCCGGGTCGGTTCCCCTAATTTCAAACTGTTGTATGATATTTACCACATGCAGATCATGGAAGGGAATATCATTGAGCATATACAGAAGTATCATTCCTACTTTTCTCATATCCATACCGGAGGAAATCCGGGACGGGCAGAGATTGACGAAACCCAGGAGCTCTATTATCCGGCTATTATGAAAGCCATCGTAGAGACCGGCTATAAAGGATTTGTCGGACAGGAATTTGTTCCCCGCCAGGCAGATAAGATCGCTTCGCTTGAAAAGTGTATCCTGATCTGTGATGTGTAAATACTAAATATATTTTTCGACAGATAGTTATATGAAAAGATTTTTGTGTCTGTGTATACTGGCAGGTTTGATATTTTCAGCCTGTTCCACACAAAAGAATTCAGAGCCGGTGGAGACCCCGGAGGAATGGACGTTAGTCTGGAGTGATGAGTTTAATTATACCGGTTTGCCGGATCCGTCTAAGTGGTCTTATGATACGGCCGGAAATGCCTGGGCATGGGGTAACAATGAACTGCAACATTATACGGAAGGGCGTAAAGAAAATGCCTGGGTCTCGGATGGTGTATTACGTATCACGGCCCGGAAAGAAAAAACAGAGGATAAGGAGTATTCTTCTGCCCGGTTGATTAGCAAAGGAAAAGGAGACTGGCTATACGGACGGTTTGAAATCCGGGCCAAATTACCTACCGGTGTAGGAACCTGGCCTGCGATCTGGATGTTGCCAACAGATTCCGGATATGGCGGATGGCCCCGGTGCGGAGAAATTGATATCATGGAAAATGTAGGGTATGATCCTCTTACGGTTGTGGGAACAGTTCACACAAAGACTTTTAACCATGTAATCGGCACGCAGAAAAGCGGAGAGATTGAGAGTAAAGATTGTTATACGGATTTTCATGTGTATGCATTGGAATGGGAGCCCGATGAGATACGAATCTATCAGGACGATAATCACTATTTTACCTACCGCAATGATGGAACAGGAGTTGATGCATGGCCATTCGACCGTCCGTTCCATTTGTTACTGAATCTGGCGATCGGAGGTAACTGGGGTGGCAGGCAGGGAGTGGATGATTCGCTTTTTCCGCATACTTTTGAGATTGATTATGTACGGGTATACCAGAAAGTAGACCCGGAGAATAAGTATGATGCCTTTATTCCTGGTGCTCACTGGTTGGATAATAATGGAGTCCATATCAATGCACATGGAGGCGGACTCTTATTGATGGGAGATACCTACTATTGGTTTGGAGAACATAAAACGGAAGGCCCGGAAGGAAACAATGCCTGGGTAGGGGTTCATTGCTACTCTTCCACAGATCTGTATAACTGGAAAGATGAAGGGGTCGCTCTGTCGGTAATCAAAGACGACCCCACTCATCCGATTACAGAAGGGTGTATTCTGGAACGTCCGAAAGTAATCTACAATAAGAAAAATAATAATTATGTGATGTGGTTCCACCTGGAGCCCAAAGGGGCAGGCTATACAGGCGCATTGAGTGGGATTGCTGTGAGCGACCAGGTGACAGGTCCTTACCGGTTTGTAAAAGCGATTCGTCCGAATGCAGGTTACTGGCCGAAAAATGTACTGGATGTTCACAAATCCGGTGTGATCCCTTCAACAGGATTGCAGTTTAGTGGTGGCAGTTTACCGGATCACCCGGATGTATTGAATATACTGGGACGCGACAGGGAAGGGGGACAAATGGCCCGTGATATGACCCTGTTTGTAGATGAGGATGGGAAAGCTTATCATATCTACTCATCGGAAGAGAATAGTACATTGCATATTTCCGAACTCAACGAGGATTATACAGATTGTTCCGGTAAGTATGCCCGGTTCTTCCCGGGACGTTTTATGGAAGCTCCGGCTATTTTTAAACATGCAGGTAAATACTATCTGATTATGTCCGGTTGTACCGGTTGGGCTCCTAATCCGGGCCGTTCGGCTGTAGCCGAATCTATCTGGGGACCATGGAAGGAGTTAGGGAATCCATTTGTGGGAGCTGATGCGGAAACTTCTTTCTTTTCGCAAAGTACTTATATTCAACCGGTGGCCGGTGACAAAGAGCAGTATATTTATCTGGGAGACCGCTGGACTCCTGAAAATGCAATTGACGGTCGCTATATCTGGTTACCCATTCGTTTTGAAGAGGACCGGCCTGTGATTCGCTGGGAGGATAAATGGTCGCTATAATAGATTGAATAGAAAAAGAACAGATAGGATACGCTCAGTCCTTCCCTATCTGTTCTTTGTTATTTCCTACCAGTCTGCTTTTAGTTTTTGAGGAATGACTCTATTGCTTTCTTATCTTCCGCATCATCTACCGGAAGGGAGTGAAAATTATCCGGCATAACAAACCGGCCTTTGATATAATAGAATATCAACTTGTTAGAAGTCTCCGGTTCCTGGATTTCTATTTTTAATTCATACTCTTTCTGTACCGGATTCGTTCTGGTAAAATCCATTTCAGTTGTCATACGGTTGCACTCTGCAAGGATTTGTTTTAACCGGTTCAAATTTGTTTTTTTTGCTTGTTGACCTGCCGGAGAACTTACTTCCAGATCAGGTTTTCGCCGGTTATATCACCTATGCCATGCAAACCGGATAGATTTTCTATCCATGTTTTCTGTTCATCCCATACGTATGAATGGTCCGGAAGATGGGTGTGACGGATGGCCAGTAATTTCTCCCGGAGTTTTTCTTTTTTTATACCTGTCGCTTCCCTTTCCTGTATCAGATCAGGAAGATGTTCCGTATATACGAAATCTTCTCTTTTCCATTTACTTCCCCGCCATTTCGGATTCATGGGAACAGGTTCTTTTATAAATCCTAACGCATCTATTTCTATCGTATAGCCTGAACTCCATCCCAGTTCATCATTCAGCCTCAACTCCTCCTCATAGGTGATAGATTTGATTATTTTGTTTTTGTGGTAAACAATGGTTGTCCGGATAATCTTGTTTTCTATTTCGTTATAAGACAAAAGATAGTGGACCAAAGGATTTCCGGCGGAATGAATGACATATACAGGCGCATATTTTTTCAGCAAACGGGTAACATTGTCTGCGTACCAGGTATGAATGAAGTAAGGCGGATAACTATCTTCAAAAGAGATCTTATGGATTCTTGTATGCGTGTTAATCTCAAAGGGAGGGGTTACTTTATAACTGGCAACCGACTCTCCCCACTTTTGTCCGTTAATATAATAATCTACTCCTTTGGGTTTGGGAGGAAACGGATTGACCCGCAGGTGAGGCTCATACCGGTGGATGATTCCGGTAAACGGATTTCCGTATGGGTCTAAAATATAATATTCATTTTGATGGCCATCCCGTATCTCGTCCGGGACCCGTTCAAATTGAAATATGCCGGGATCAGGATTAGGCGTAATTTCTTTCCAGTATGTCTCTTGTTCTACAGGAAATAATTCAAATTGTGAAAAGTAAGCGACCAGCAGGTATAGTCCTATCAGAATTCCTCCCATCATGGGATACCGTATGACCGGAGGAAGGGGGTGTGGAGGTTTGACCTGTACCAGTTCTGTAGGAGAAGCGGGCTCCTGCCGGAGCGGAGTTGGTTTTCCGATAAATACAAAGGTCACTCCGGCGGAAATCAGCGTAATAAAAAAGGCTCCTGGTCCTACCAAAGTGATTGCTGTACCGGGGTCCCCCCTGGTGCCGCCCAGCATGATGACGGCAAGAATAGCACTTAGGCCATTGATCAGCGCCGGAATCCATGGATTGCCATATTTGGAATAGCCCAGTGAACCACTGGCTATACACACGATTACCATACCAAAGAAGAGTATGAAAAGGCCAATGACCCACCACCAGGAATAAAGGTTACTATTTATAAATATAAGAATGTAGAGGAAAACGGATCCCCAGATAGATAAAAGTAGAGTGTTTAATTTCTTCATATACCGGAAAATAAAGCAGTTCATTTTGAATTCAGGTTATAAATATAGGAACTTTTTAACCTGTGTGTAATCTTCTGATACTTATAAAATATTTTCTACCTTTGCAGACATTGAAAAAACAGACTGAAAAATGGAAATAGTAGTAAGTGGTATCCGGCCGACCGGAAATCTGCACCTGGGAAATTATTTCGGGGCAGTCAGGAGTTTTGTGGAGTTGCAGAAAGAGTTCAATTGTTACTTTTTTATCGCGGACTGGCACTCACTCACCACTCATTTGCAACCTGAAAATATCCGGAAGAGTGCGAAAACCATTCTGGCTGAATATCTGGCATGTGGAATTGATCCTGAAAAATCGACCATTTATATTCAGAGTGATGTTCGCGAAGTGGCTGAGTTATATCTCTATCTGAATATGAATGCCGGGATTGGTGAACTGATGCGTACCACCTCTTTTAAAGAGAAAGCCCGCCAGCAGTTGCGTATCAGTAATACGGATGCGAATATTGAAAAAGAGATTTTCAACGAAAATAATAAACACAGTGTGAATGCCGGATTGCTTACTTATCCGACATTGATGTGTGCTGATATTATTATACACAAAGCCGTAAAAGTACCGGTAGGGAAAGACCAGGAACAGAATATGGAGATGGCACGGCGGTTTGCCCGTCGCTTCAACGCCACCTATGGAATAGACTTTTTCCCGGAACCGGCCTCTTTCTCTCTCACAGCGAAAGCATTGAAAGTGCCGGGTCTGGATGGTTCCGGTAAAATGGGTAAAAGTGAAGGGAATGCCATCTATCTGGTGGATGATGAAAAGACCATCAAAAAGAAAGTCATGCGTGCGGTAACAGATTCAGGACCCACCGAACCCAATAGTGAAAAACCGGAAGCAATTGCCAATCTGTTTAGTCTGATGGAAATTGTCTCTACCAGGGACACCTACGATTTCTTCAATGAAAAGTATAACAATTGTGAGATCCGTTACGGAGATATGAAAAAGCAGCTGGCGGAAGATATCAACCTGTTCTGTGCCCCGATCCGGGAACGGATCCTGGAAATTTCAGCTGACGAAGATTATCTGGACAAAGTAGCCCTCATGGGTGCTGAAAAAGCCAGCGAAAGCGCAGCAAAAACTTTGAGGGAAGTGCGCCAGATCATTGGTTTTCGTCCGTAAGGAGTTTATAGGGAATAGATACAGAACTCCGGTATATAACTGATCAGAAGTTATTTGCCGGAGTTTTTTGTATCCGGCTATTTGATAAAGAATAGAATAGATTGATAAGTGTCTGTTTTGCCATTTATTTTATTATTCCTATCTTGCATCGCTAATTTAAAGAACATGTAAAACATTTAATTGTAAGAAACCATGATGAATTTCAAATCTAACTTATTTGGTGCAGGACTTGCTCTTCTTTCTCTCGTGTCCTGTAATTCTCCGAAAAGTAACAGCCAGGCAACTGAACCGGCCGGGGATGAGTATGTAGCCTATCTGTTCCCTTATTTTACCGGAAACAGGGTCGCAGAGGAGGCCATCCATTTTGCCGTCAGTGAAGATGCTTATAATTATAAGGCATTGAATAACAACCAGCCGGTGATCAATTCGGCGGATATTAGTTCCACAGGAGGAGTACGCGACCCGCATATCCTGCGTTGTGAAGATGGAAAAACCTTTTATATGGTAGTAACCGATATGACTTCGTCCAAAGGATGGGATTCCAACCGGGCGATGGTCTTATTAAAATCAACAGATTTGGTTAACTGGACTTCCACTGTGATTAATATCCAGGAAAAATATGAAGGACAGGAAGACCTGAAACGGGTATGGGCGCCTCAAACCGTCTATGATCCGGGGGCTGGTAAGTATATGGTTTATTGGTCTATGAAACATGGCGATGGACCGGATATTATCTATTATGCGTATGCGAATGCTGATTTTACAGATCTGGAAGGCGAACCTAAACAATTGTTCTTTCCGGAAAACGGCAAATCCTGTATCGATGGAGATATTGTGTATAAAGATGGATTGTTCTATATGTTCTATAAAACCGAAGGACATGGGAATGGTATTAAACTGGCCACAACGGATAACCTGACTTCCGGTAACTGGACTGAATATCCGGATTACAAACAACAAACCACCGAGGCAGTAGAAGGTTCCAGCATATTTAAACTAATCAATTCGGACACTTATATTCTGATGTATGATGTCTATATGAAAGGAGAATATCAATTCTGTGAAAGCACAGATCTGATGAATTTTTCTGTGATTGACCAGAAGATCACTATGAATTTCCATCCCCGCCACGGTTCAATTATTCCCATCACACAGGAAGAGTTGAAACGGGTCATTGATAAATGGGGTGTGACAGAATAAAACCTTCACGAACCCTTCTGTAAAGCCTCTGAGAATCCGGTATCCGGGGAAACTCCCGGAAGAAATCCAAATAAACGATTCTCAGAGGCTTTGCATTTATCATTTTGTCAGGAATACATCTACTTTAATTACGAAAGTTTGTTCCTTTTTTATTTACATACCGGACTCTTTATCTGCCGGGAAAGTAATCCTCCCTGAATCCGGTCATTTTTCTATTTCTGTTTCCATCTCCTGAGTAGACCAACCAGCTCCATGGTACCTTTTATAGTACGTTTTTATAGGAAAAACGACTTCCTCTCCTTTATGTATAGGTGTGTTTTTATATACTAAGGAAAAGTAAAGAACCGTAAAATATAAAATAAATGAAATAATCCTCCGTTATTTTTGCAGGTTAGTTCATAACGGTGAGAGTGTATGGAAACATTTACTGCACGGGAATTTGAAATTCATTTCAAAACCCTTTATAAACCCTTATGCCTGTTTGCGCTTCGTTTTACCGGACGTTTGGAAGATGCTGAAGATATTGTTCAACAGGCTTTTGCTGATGTATGGAGTCGGCAGGATACGAAAGTGGCCATAACAGATTTCAAATCTTATCTTTACCGGATGGTGCGTAACCGTTCCCTCAATTTTCTTTCCGGCGACAAACGGGAGGAGCTCACTGAAGAATTCCCGGATTTTGCAGACCTGGCTGAAGAAGAACAAATCCGGTGTGCCGAGCGGGATGCCCGTTTGTGGGATCAGATAGAGAAACTACCCCCTGAACGGAAAAAAATATTTCTGATGTCCAAACGGGACGGAATGAAATATAAAGAGATTGCTGAAGAACTGGGACTTTCTGTGAAAACAGTAGAGAACCAGATCAGTAAAGCCTTGAAATCATTGCGAGAAACAGCTATAAAAATCTATACCTTTTTCTTTGGGGTTCCCTGATTTTTTAGAAATCAGAGAAGCCAGAGTAGGGGTATTTAAAAAAGAACTTGTCATACATGTAGAGAACGCAAATAGTATTAATTAAAATCCTTACAAAATTATGACAAGAAAAATTACTTTTTTGATGATTCTGGCAGCAATGATGAGTACTGTGAAAGCACAGTGGAGTTTGAAACCTGAAATTGGTATTATGTTGGTGAATAGTGAGAACAATTATAAATGGGATAACCGGTTTACAACCGGCCTGGGTGCCGAATATGAATGGAAAGCCGGGAATCTCGACTGGGGTCTGCAATCCGGATTGTATTATACCCAGCGGGGATTTGAAAACTATATAAATCGAGGGTATGGAGCATATGGATACAACTATAATTATAATAATAACTATGGCTATTATAATATAAACAGAGGGTTTATCCAGTTGCCGGTAAAATTGAATCTTTATATTCCCATTTGTGAAGATGTAAGACTGGTAGTTGGAGTTGGGCCCTATGTAGGATATAGTATACATACCAGTTGGGGATATGGTAGTTATTATTATTCGACTTATCCTGAAGGAGAGTATGGGAATGGGAATACGACCTCTTATGAAGATGCATGGAAAAACAAGCCAGCTATCAGAAAATGGGACTATGGAATAGGAGCTACGGTGGGTCTGGAAATTAAAAGAGTGATTCTTTCCGCAAGCTATGATATGTCTTTTGGAAAGGAGGTGAAAACACAAAAAGGTGGATTACAGTATCATAATCTGACTTTTACGGCTGGCTACCGGTTTAAAATGGGTAAATAGCCGGTTTAATAAAAACAGAATATGGAAAAGAATGAGTATGATAAGAATTGGGAGAAACGGATTCGTTTTGTAACCAGATACTACAAAGAGAAAGGACTGGATACCGAACGTGCCTGGAAAACCTTTGCCCGGGAACAGGGAATCAAAACGATCATCCCTTTCCGGCGGTACCTCTATACTGCCGCTTCTGTTCTTCTCATACTCATTGCCACCGGTTCCCTGTATGTCTGGCATCAGGGCCGTCCGCAATGGGTGACCATCACCTCCGTGGCAGGTGAGGTGAAACAGGTCATTTTATCCGACCAGACCTCCCTGACTTTAGCCGGGGGAAGCCGGATCACGTATGATGCCCGCCGGTTTCCGGCCAAAGGACGTGACATTGAACTTGCCGGAAAAGCCTGGTTTGATGTACAGCGGGATGAAGAACATCCCTTTACCGTTATTACCGCTTTGTCGAAAGTAGTGGTATTGGGGACCAGTTTTGAACTTGCGGATAGTGGACAAGAAGTTTCGTTGCATGTGTATACAGGAACCGTTTCGTTCTTACCGGATAAGGGAGAAGAAGTAGTTTTAACCGCAGGCATGTCTGTGCATTACTCTCCGGAACAGGAGTCTGTGGAAATATCGGAGGAAATCAACCCGAACCGGTTATCCTGGAAAACGAATGAATTGAACTTTAATAATACTCCACTTGTACAGGTGATCCGGGATTTGGAGAATCATTATCATATACAGATCCGGAATATTCCCTCTCAAAGTGAACTCTCTCTGACAGCCTCTTTTAGCCGGATGCCGCCGGAAGAGGTATTACTCATTATCAATCAGACGCTGGATATTGGTTTGCAGGCAATACCTTTAACCGACTAATATATACGGATACATGCAGTATAGACAAATAACAGGCACGCTGCTTTTATGTTTACTGGCATGTATTATGCCGGTTAAAGCACAGACGGACCGTCCTATACCTTCTGTTACTTTGGATAGGAAGAACGTTCCTCTGGAAGAGATTTTCCGGGAACTGGAAAAACAGACCGGGATGTTTTTTTCCTATGAATCCTCTTTATTGAAAGATGCCCCTAAGGCAAGTCTCCGGGTGGAGAATGAATCTTTTCATTATTGTTTGAAGGCTCTCTTTGAAAAACTTCCTTTTATTTACCGGATCACAGGGCAATATGTGATTGTAAAACGCAAGCCCCAACAGTACACCATCAGCGGATTTATCCGTGATTCCGTTACCTATGAAAGTCTGATTCAGGCGACCCTGGTGGAGCAGATAACAGGCAAAGGTGTCGTTACCAATAATTATGGATTTTACAGTATAACTCTTCCCGCCGGGGAAGTGATTTTATCTTCTTCGTATGTAGGATATGACCCCAAAGAGATCCGGTTTATCTTATCGAAGGATACTTTACTGGAACTTACTTTATTACCAATAAGTGCCATGCAGGAAATTGTGGTACGGGCTGTTTCCTCATCCGGCCTCGAAAGTAGCCGGATGGGGAATCTCCAGCTTCATACCGCGCAATTTATGAAGACTCCGGTACTTTTTAGTGAACCGGACCCTGTCAAAACACTTCATCTTACACCCGGAGTTGCATTTGGAACTGAAGCATTTACCGGCATGTATGTACGGGGAGGAGGTGGGGATGAAAATCTGTTTTTAATAGATGGTATCCCGATATACCATACCAGTCATGTCGGAGGAATTTTCTCAACATTCAATCCGGATATTATAAAACATGTCGATTTTTACAAAGGAGGCTTTCCCGCCAGGTATGGAGGAAGGCTTTCGTCTGTTATGGATATCCGGTTAAATGAAGGAGATATGAAAGAGTATCACGGAAGTGCCGGAATCGGTCTGATTTCGGCGAAAGCCCACTTTGAAGGTCCCCTGGTAAAAGACCGGACCTCTTTCAACATCGCTTTCCGGCGTACCTGGCTGGATGCTATTACCACTCCTATTCTTGCTATTGCCAACCGGCGCAGGGAAGACGGAGGAAAATATTTTGTCGGTTATTCCTTTTATGATCTGAATACCAAGATCAACCATCTGTTTACTCCCCGCAGCCGTCTTTATTTGAACTTCTATATGGGACAGGACCGCTTACGGTATGAAGAATCTTATCAGTATTACGGATATGATGTTCCTCAGGATAATGGGCTCATCTGGAGATGGGGTAATCTGTTGGCTGCGGTAAACTGGACATATGTTTTTAATAGCCGCTTATTTGCCAATTTCAATGTAGCCTATACCCGTTATAAATCCAAAATGAGTGATTGGGAAACTCTTTCCTACTGGAACGGTAAGGATAGTTATTCAACAGAAGAAAACCGGAATTCAGGTATTGAGAATATCGGGTATAAAATTGATTTTGATTATCAGCCTCATATAGACCATGCCATTAAGTTTGGTACAGATTATCTTTTTCATATCTATCAGCCGGAACAATTAAAAGAAATAAGTGGAATTTATGAAGGGGTAGAGTGGCAGAAAAGAGGTTCTTCTTTTATTGATGAACATCTTTCCGGCCATGAACTCTCTCTCTATGCGGAGGATGACTGGCGGATCCATGAGAAATGGAAACTAAATATAGGAGGCCGGGGAGTCTTGTATCATGTACAGGATAGTGCTTACTTTTCCTTTCAGCCGCGTATATCAGCCCGTTACCTATGGAAAGAAAACCTGTCGCTGAAGGCTTCCTATGCTAAGATGAATCAATATAACCATCAGCTTTCCAACACCTATCTTCAATTACCTTCTGCCATCTGGGTGCCGGTTACAAAAAAAATACGTCCTATGAGTTCGCATCAGGTTTCTGTAGGAGCCTATTATAAATTAAAACAAACCTGGGACCTGTCTGCTGAACTTTATTATAAAAAAATGAATCATATCCTGGAATATAAAGATTATTCTTCTTTGTTCCCGGAGTATGTCAAATGGGATGAGAAAGTCTCTATGGGTTCCGGACGTTCCTACGGGGTAGAGTATATGATCCGTAAACCGGAAGGACGTACCACCGGTTGGCTGGCCTATACCCTTTCCTGGAGTGACCGCTATTTCCCGGATGGAAATGTGAATGAAGGAAAACGGTTTCCTGACCGGTATGATAACCGGCATAAGATAAATGTTACCGTGAACCACACCTTTAACAAGACATGGGATATGAGCATCGCGTGGGTATATACGTCCGGCAACCGCGCGTCTGTAAAAGTGGATGGGTATGATCCTCCACAAATAGATGGAGAGTATCCGGGAAGTTATTTCCCGGAAGCTATCTATAAAAAGAATGCAGTAAAAATGAGGGCTTATCACCGCATGGATGTGAGTTTTAATTATTACCGCCCTAAGAAGAAGGGACGTATGGGAATCTGGAATATCAGTTTCTATTTCCTGTATTGCCGGATGATCTCTTTCGCTTTAGTCCTAACTACGGTTCAGACGCGGTGTAAAGCAACCTTCAGGGAAGTGGGACTTATGCCCCTTATTCCTTGT